>DATAPK010000381.1:0-5822 GCA_036265245.1 Tepidisphaeraceae bacterium
CTCAATGACTGAGCTTTCTTCTTCGGATTCATCGGGCGATTCAACCGCAGGCGCCGAAGAGGGGCGCCGTGCTTCGGATTCGCCTGGAACGGGCGCTTCATCAGGTTCTTCGCGGCCGCGCATGTCGAGACGATCGTCTTCGACATCGCGATCTTCGGGATGTTCGCGACGCTGGTCGTTGCGATTTTGCTGGTTTCGACCGCCGCGAGAATCGTTGCGGCGGCCTCCCTGGGCGTGCCGCGTGCCGCGTTGACCGGGGTGCTGCTCCTGCGGCCTCATGCCAAGCGCGTCGAGATAGACCAGGCCGTCGCGAAGATCGAAAAGATCAAGCTTCATTTCATCCAGCGCGAGCGAGGCGTCCTGGCGAACGAGGATGCGTTTCTTCACGCGATTTTCCAGGTCGGTTAATTGCTGACGCTTTTTGTTGAGCAGATAAAACGCGACATCCGGGCAGACGGAAAGCTCAATGCGCGCGACCTTCAGATCATTGGCGGCGATTGCGAGACGACGCATGACGTCCAGGCTCATGCTCTCGGGCGTCTTCACCAAGCCGGCGCCTTTGCAATGCGGGCAATCGGAATAGATCGATCGCTTCAACGAGGGACGCATGCGCTGGCGGGTCATCTCGATGATGCCAAACTGGCTCATGCGAAGGACTTTGGTCTTGGCGCGATCGTTGCGCAGATTGTCGTGCAACCGTTTCTCAAGATCGCGGCGATGGCGCTCGAAACGCAGATCAATAAAGTCGCAAATAATCACGCCGCCCAGGTCGCGAAGACGAAGTTGTCGCGGAATTTCGTCCGCTGCCTCCATGTCGGTTTTGAAGGCGGTGGTTTCGGCGTCGCTGTGGTCGCGGAATTTTCCGCTGTTAACGTCAATCGCGACGATCGCCTCAGTGGAATCGATCACCAGCGAGCCGCCGCTGGGAAGCGGGACATGGCGGCTGTACATCTCTTCGATTTCACGCTCGATGCCGTATTGGTGGAACAGCGGCACGGCGTCTTCATAGAGATCGACCCGGTTCTTGGTTCGCGGCATCAGGATTTTGATGAAATCCTTGATCTTTTTGGTGACTTCCTTGTTGTCGACGACGATTCGCCCGACATCGGACGTAAAGACATCTCGCACCGTGCGGGCGATCAGATCGCCTTCGGTGTAAAGCTCAACCGGCGCTTTTTCCTTCATCAGCTTGCTGATGTTTTGCCACAAACGAGTGAGATAGGTGAGGTCTCGCTGAATTTCAGTTTTGTTTTTCCCAACGCCGGCCGTGCGGATGATAAAGCCGACTTCATCGATCGGCTTGAGACTGTCGAGAATGCCGCGCAACCTTCGGCGTTCGTCTTCGTCTTCGATTTTCCGGCTGATGCCGAATTTACTCATGCCGGGCATCATGACCAGGATTCGGCCGGGGATGCTGAGATAGGTGCTGAGGGTTGGCCCCTTGGTGCCAATGCCTTCCTTGATGATCTGAACGATGATGTCATCGCCGCGGCGCAGGCATCGCTGGATGGGGGGACGATCGCGCCGGGCCATCTTTCGACCCACGGATTCCTGCACATCATCACCCGCGTGCCCGAAATAAGTGGGCATCAAATCGGAAATATGAAGGAAGCCGTTGCGACCCAGGCCGAAGTCTACAAACGCCGCCTGAATGCTCGGCTCGACGTTGGTGACGCGGCCCTTGTAAATATTGCCGACATGACTCGTGGAGCTGGTCCGCTCCATGTAGAGTTCTTCAAGTTTTCCGTCTTCCAGCAAAGCGATTCGGCATTCCTCGCCTTCGCTGACGTTCACCAGCATTTCCTTAGCCATCAAATTGTTAGTTGTTAGTTGATAGTTGATGGTTGATAGTTTTGGGAGGACGATGTCCTTCGACCAACAACTAGCAACTAGCAACTAACAACGAGCAACTATTCCTTAAAAAGCCTCTGGGATGATCTTGCGGGTTTCCTCACGCAAGAAATGCATCACCTGTCGTTCGCTGTCAAAACTCATCACCTTGCGGGCTACGAAGCGCGCGTGTTCGATGGTGGTAGAGCGAATGATTTTTTTCACTTCCGGGATATCGGGCCCGTTCATACTGAACGTTGTGAGGCCCAGACCCAGTAACAATAGAGTGTACAACGGTTCGCCCGCCATTTCACCACAGACAGAGCAACCGATTCCGCCCCGGACTGCGGCACGGATTACATCGCGAATGAGCCTTAAAACCGCTGGATGGGCCGGGCAAAACAGGCCGGCCACCTTTTCGTTGGTGCGGTCCACCGCCAGGGTGTATTGGATCAGATCGTTAGTGCCGATCGAGAAAAAGTTGACTTCCTTGGCAAATTCCGCGGCCATCAGGGCGGCCGACGGCACTTCGATCATCATCCCAATCGGGATATCCCGGCGAAATTCGATGCCCTCATCTTCCAATTCCTCGATCACATCGTTTAGCACCATTTTCGCCTGCCGAAGTTCCATCAGCGTGCTGATCATGGGAAACATGATGCGCACATCGCCGAGCACGCTGGCCCGCATGATGGCGCGAAGCTGGCGCTTGAACATGGGGATGTCGTGCAGGCACATGCGGATGGAACGGTCACCGAGGAACGGATTACGCTCGGGATTGGCGGCTTTTTCCTGCGTGTATTTGTCGGCCCCCAAATCGAGCGTGCGGATGACCAGCGGCTTGCCCTTCAAACGCGTCAACGCTTCTTTGTAAGATGCGTGATGATCGTCTTCGGTCGGCTCGACTTTGGAGGCAAGATAGAGAAATTCAGTGCGATAAAGGCCGACGCCTTCAGCCCCGTGCATTACCGCATCATCCACTTCTTCAGGAAATTCGATGTTCGCCTGCACGGAGACGACATATCCATCCGTCGTTTGCGCCGGCAGATTGGTCAGCGTGGCGAGTTCGATCTCAAGTCGTTCGCGGTTGCGCTCGGTTTCGCGATATTCAGCGAGTTGCTCTTCATCGGGATCGATGATGACGACGCCGTTGTGGCCGTCGATGATGATCGTGTCCCCGCCGCTAACCTCGTTGGTGATATTGCCTAGACCAACCACCGCAGGGATGCCCATCGCGCGGGCAACGATGGCGGTGTGGCTGGTGCGCCCCCCCACATCCGTCGCGAAGCCTTTCACATGCGTCTTGTCGAGATTCGCGGTCTGGCTGGGGAGCAGATCGCGGGCGATGACGATGACATCGTGCTGCAGCGTCGAAAGATCTTCCTGCTTTTTATCGACCAGGGCGCGGAGCAGGCTTTTTTCGATGTCGTGGATGTCCTTCACCCGCTCGGAGAGATAGGTGTTGGACATCTGTTGAAACATATTCGCGTATCGCCGCATGACGACACTGACGGCATATTCTGCGGTAGTTTGCTGCTGCGTGATCTCAGTGGAAAACTGCTTGAGGATCGATTTGTCTTTGAGAATGCCGATGTGGAAATCGAAGATGTTGCCGATTTCCTTGCCGTGACGGGCGGAAATTTCATCGCGCAGGCGGGTCAGCTCGACGATGGTGTGAGCGATAGCCTGGCCGAGACGATTGTTCTCGGCGGGAATTTCTTCCGCGGCAACCGTTCGGCGCGGGATGACCAGAGCCTCGGCATCGAGCACGACAGCCGTGCTGATCACCACTCCGGGGGAAACTCCAATGCCTTTGCGGATTTCCATGGAAACGAGTTGCTAGTTGCTGGTTGCTCGTTGCTCGTCGGAAATTCCAACTAACAACTATCAACTATCCACTATCAACTTCCTACTCTTCTCCGAACTTACTCTCGAACAATTCAGCCAGCTTGTTCACTGCATCCTGGGCATCGCTGCCATCAGCTTCGATTTTAAGCGTCGTGCCTTCTATGGCCTCCAGGACGATCATCTGCATGACGCTTTTGCCGTCCGCGGTCACGGGCTCGTCGCCTGGTTTAATCACGCGAATCTCCGACGCAAACTGGTTGGCCAAATCAACAAATTGCATGGCCGGCCTGGCATGCAAGCCCATCGAATTGCTCACGATGATGTCGCGGGAAGCGGTGGGCATAAACAGTTGCTAGTTGTTAGTTGTTAGTTGCCGATCACTAGCAACTAGTAACCAGCAACTCATTTCCCTTGATCTGCCTCGTCGAGCAATTCGATGATCGCCTGTTGCGTCGCACTTTGCCGAAGGAATCGGCGGAATAAATCTTTCTGGAGATTCGTGAAAACCGTGTTCATCGCCTGCAGGTGCTGTTGCGGCTGATTGTCCGGGCTAAGAAGCAAAACGATGCTGTAGACCGGCTGATGGTCGAGCGCCGCGAAGTCGATCCCCGTCGCCGAGCGCCCGATCGTCGCGGACATCTGCTTCACCTGCGGATGCTTGACGTGCGGCACGGCAACGCCTTTGCCGAAGCCGGTCGAGCCGTTTTGTTCGCGCTTCACCAGGGCGGCCACCACCTCGTCCACCGCATCGGCAGGCAGTGCGCCGGCGCTGGAAAGAGAGGTCACCAGCTCGCGAATCGCGCTATCGCGATCAGTGGCTTTTAAGTCTGCGACGATGGAGTCTGAAATAATGAAATCTCTGAGCTTCATAGCTTTCACATTGCCTTTCGGGATGCTTCGACGGGATGCTTTCGGTTGCGAATTTTCTTCTTGTGATCGGACAATTGCCGCTCGAGCTTGTCGATGCAGCCGTCGATGCAGGCGTATGCGTCGCCGTTGTTGTGGTGCGCGATAAACATATTTTTGTGCTCGGCGTTGACGATCATCTCGACCCGTATGTGATCCTTTCCTTGTTCTTTACCGGAATCGAGGATGACTTCAATCTCCTGGATTCGGTCGTAATACTTCAACAGCTTACCGGCTTTTTGCTCGGCAAACGATTTCAACGCCGGGGTAACTTCCATGTGACGCGATGCAACAGTAACAATCACGATAAACTCCTTTCGCTCAAGGACGCCCCTCAACAGCAAATCTCACATCCCATTGTAGCGAAAAACCTCCGGTTCAACCGCGCTATAACTTCCGCTAAAACTTCAATGTGTCTTTTGAAGCACCGTTTCTTCGGGTAATCCCTGCACACTGGTCGGGGTAATCACCCCGCCGCTGACCAGCATGCGCATCGCCTGTTCGACGGTAATGGGCAATTCGACGACACTGTCGCGGGGGACGATCAGCACATATCCACTAAAAGCAGTGGGACTGGAAGGGACAAAAACCGTGATTGTTTCCTGGCCGGCGTTCTCGGAAAGCTGCCGCAGGCCGTCGCCAGTAACCAGGCCGATCGACCAGATGCCTTTTTCATGAGGCTGGCACGCCACAACGCGGCTGGATTCAATGGCACGCTGCTCCTGCAAAACAAAATCCGTGACCTGTTTCACCGCGGGATAAATCGCGCGGATGATGGGGATTCGCATCGCCAGGCGCTCCCCGACCTTCCAGAATGTCCGGCCAATCAGATTGCCGACCAGCAAACCGACAACATACACCAGCAAAATAGCCAGCCCGACACCGACCGCCTGCGCCAGATAGGGATGATTCAGATCCCAGAACCGATCCGCCTGCCCCCACTGAAGGAACGCGCCGACTTCAAATCCCCATTCCTTGATCAACCAGATAATGTGCCGGCCCAGGCTGTCCCACAGGAAATCCCAGATTTTCAAAAGCAGCCAAAGGGTGATAAGCGTGGGAAGCAACGCAGCCAACCCCGAGCGGAAAAAGCGCCGAAAATCTTCCGAGAAGGAGGCTCGGGCGCGGGGAGGCTTCGAACCAGAAGGAATTTCATCGCTCAAATTCACCAGCACACCGGAGGGCAGCTGAGACATGAAGTGAGCCGTCGCAGTTCACTCAACAGTCTCGCGGCGAAA
>DATAPK010000382.1:0-3447 GCA_036265245.1 Tepidisphaeraceae bacterium
CCCAAATGACCGGCGGCCTCCTCGGCCTCGTCTCCTTCCAAGAGCACTGGGAGGGCGACCGACTCCACTTCGAAGGCGGCGGGCTCGGCCAAAAAATCACCGGCCGCATCGACGTGCTGCCCGACTCCGTCCAAATCCAGCTCGACCTCCCGCCGCTGCTCGCCGCCATCGCCGACCGCATCACCGGCAAGCTCAAGAACGAGGGTCAAAAGCTCTTGGCCCGAAGTAACTCGCCCACCAGTTAAACGCCCACTTCGCTGAATGACGTGCAGCATTCAACTTCAAGACCACTAGCCGGCGAGCTACGCCTCGCCGCAGAAGCCGAACAAAAGGAAAGGATTTTCCTGTTTTCGCTTGCAAACTGTTTATGCACTTGATACAAATGCAATTGTCATAGTCGTTTCCCGACATTTTTGAGGATCTCTATCGCAACAAGTTTGCGGCAAACGTGACCTGACAAAAAAAGGCGTTACAACTTCCTCCACGCGGAGGGATTGTTGTAACGCTTTTTTTCGTCAACCGCCGCTTTCTCCAGTATTCGTTGGCGCACCGCGGACAGAGCACTTTTCAATTTCAGTACCATCGCAACTCCAGGCCCTCACGCATGAATTGACCGCCTTTCTCTCGCCGATCTTTCGGCAATCGGTCAATGATCCAAACGCACACCCGCGGGGTGTTCACCATGCGTCTTTTCAGCCTAAGTTCCGATCTCTCGAATCCTTTGAAAGGTGCTCACATGCTCTCTCCTCTGAAAGCTATTACAAATCCCCTTGCTTCCGCTAAATCAGGCCATTCAATAACGCGATTCGCCTTGGCCGTCGCGACGCTCTCGTGCTTCGCATCAACCAGCGTCTCGCTGGCCTCCACGTTCGCCTTCATGAACGAGACCAGCAACCTGCTTCCCGGCAACGCCGCCTCTGCCACGTTCACCAGCAACAACGGCAGCGGCTTCATCACAGTCAGCCACCAGTTTCAGGCCGGCGGCGTCGGTGTTTCCGACAACGCCGACAACTTGCTCTTCCCCTCCCAGTTCACCACCCTCTTCCCGGGCACAGGTTCCGTCCGAGGCCATCTCGCGCAAACCGTCTACGGCTTCAAATCGATCATCACCTTTGATTTGACCAACTACGCCATGAAGCCAACCACCGCGTTTGGCATTTGGAACACCTCCGACGAAGTCGCTCAGCCGGACTATAAAGTCCAATTGCTCGACGCCAGCAACAACATCGTCTCTCCGACGACCTTCAATCTGATCGGTGACCAAGACAACACGGGCGCAGCCGGCGTCGCTGCCCGACACGTGCTGACGATGAATACGTCGACCGGCGATCTCTCGGCCGGCGCGCTCCTCAATCCATCGGGCACCCATACCGATGCCGCCTTTTGGAACAACATCCCGTTCGGCACGAAGCAAATCATCGTCACGAGCAACTTGGCGCAGTTGAACACCATCGGCGACGGCGTCGGATACTACTTTGTCGAGGCCGTTCCGGAACCCTCGAGCATCGCCTTAATGATCGCCGGTCTGATATCCCTGGCAATTGTCAGCCGTCGGCAAGCCCGCTAGACCGACAACGTCATTCTGACAACCAATCGCCCCCGCTGCTCGCCCGCAGCGGGGGCTCTTCATTGATTCGGTTCAAACGCTTGGAAGCAACAGCACTCACCGCGAATGATTCGCATCGCCCGTGCTCAAAGCCCAGTCATTTGCTCCACCCGCTCCGGATAGCGAGCGCCCTGCACAGTAATCTTGGTTGCCGCCGCGTCGATATCCTTTAGATCGTCGGTCGTCAGCTCGACGGCCAGCGCTCCGATGTTCTCCTCCAGCCGATGCAGCTTCGTCGTCCCCGGAATCGGCACGATCCACGGCTTCTGCGCCAACAACCAGGCGAGCGCGATCTGAGCCGGCGTCGCCTGCTTCCGCCCGCCAATCTCACTGAGCAAATCTACCAGCGCCTGATTCACCGCCATCGCATCCTGCGTAAATCGCGGCAGCGTGCTCCGAAAATCCGTGCTCGCAAAGCTCGTCCTCGCATCAATTGCACCCGTGAGAAAACCCTTCCCCAGTGGGCTGTACGGCACAAACCCAATGCCCAACTCCTCCAGCGTCGGAATCACTTCCTGCTCCGGTTTCCGCGTCCACAGCGAGTATTCGCTCTGCAGCGCCGCGAGCGGCTGCACCGCGTGCGCCCGCCGAATCGTCTGCACCCCCGCCTCCGACAAACCAAAGTGCTTCACCTTGCCGGCCTGAATCAGTTCCTTCACCGCGCCCGCCACATCCTCGATCGGCACCTTCGGATCGACCCGATGCTGATACAGCAAGTCGATCACGTCCACTTTGAGTCGCTTGAGCGAACCTTCCACCGCCTGCTTGATGTGCTCCGGCCGACTGTTAACGCCATGCGCCCCCGGCCGCTGATCGCCGCCGCTCAGATCGAACCCAAACTTAGTCGCGATCACAACCCTGTTGCGAACCGGCGCGAGCGCTTCGCCCACCAGCTCTTCATTGATGAACGGCCCGTACACTTCCGCCGTGTCAAAAAACGTGATGCCGCGTTCGACAGCGGCCAGCAGCAGAGCTGTCATCTCTTGCTTGTCCTTGGGCGGCCCATACGAAAAGCTCATCCCCATGCACCCCAACCCGAGTGCCGAAACTTCCAAGCCGCTCTTTCCAAGTTTGCGCGTTTGCATTGCTCATTTCTCCAATCGTTCAATCTTGATCGTCGCAGAATCTAATTCCGGTACTGCTCATCGCTAACGTGTTCCATCCACTGCACCGCTTTGCCATCAAGCTTTTCCTGAATGGCGATGTGCACCACCGCCGTCGTCGCCGTCGCCCCATGCCAGTGCTTCTCACCCGGCGCAAACCAAACCACGTCACCCGGCCGAATCTCCTCGACCGACCCGCCGTCGCGCTGCGCCCACCCGCATCCCGCCGTCACGATCAAAGTCTGACCAAGCGGATGCGTATGCCAAGCCGTCCGCGCGCCAGGCTCAAACGTTACGCTCGCCCCAGCCACGCGCGCCGGCTCCTGCCGATCGAACAGCGGATCGATCCTCACCGTGCCCGTAAACCAATCCGCCGGCCCCTTGCCCGACGGCTGCGAACCACATCGCTTAATCTCCATCTGCTTTTTCCTTTCATCAAACATCGCGCTCAATCGACGGCGTCAATTATATCCATTTGTCGTCCCCGAAATCTCCCGTTGCCGGTTTTGCCTGCAAAAGCCACATCCAAACGGCAATCCCACTTCGTCCGCTTCAGCCATGCTCACGTCGCCTTCGCGGCACACTGCGTCAATCCCCAACTCTTGGCCACGCATCCTTTTACTCCACGCTCCCGGCTCGCTGCTCCTCGCTTTTCAAGTGGCCATTTCTGAGGACTACAATTTCAGCCGCCAATCTGTAACATGAATCTCGCACGATCGCCAAAGAGCGACGTGGCGT
>DATAPK010000383.1:0-6684 GCA_036265245.1 Tepidisphaeraceae bacterium
TCGACGGCGCAGAATGGCGATCCGCTTCACACGGGATGGGGAAAAGTCTTCGGCGATTATGTCGATCCGGCCAAGGCGAACTGGATCAACGCTGCACACGGGGGACGCAGCAGCCGCACTTATGTGAGTGAAGGCTTGTGGGATCATCTGCTTGGCAGCGTGAAGCCGGGCGATTTTGTTTTGATCCAATTTGGTCATAACGATGGCGGCGCGGTCAATGATACTTCACGCGCGCGGGGTTCGCTTCCGGGGCTGGGCGATGAGACGCAGGAGATTGATAATCAGGTTACGCATCAACACGAAGTCGTTCACACCTATGGCTGGTACATGAAAAAGATGGTTGAAGAGACCAAAGCCAAAGGGGCGACGCCGATTTTGATTTCTCTGACGGTTCGAAATATCTGGAAAGAGGGTCATGTTGAGCGGATCAACGGCCACTATAGTGAATTGACGCGGCAAATTGCGGTTGCCGAGCGTGTTGCGTTCATCGATCTGATGGACATGATCGCCGACCGGTATGACCAGATGGGGCAGGCGGCGGTGAAGCCGTTTTTTCCGGCGGACATCGTTCACACCAGCCCGGAAGGAGCAGCGCTGAACGCGGAGTTGGTGTTGTCCGGAATCAAAGCGCTGCATCGGCAAAATATTCTGAGCCTGCTGTCGCCGGCGGCGCGAGCGGTTAATCCGGCGACGCAGCCTTCGGTGGTGCTTGCGCGGTTTAATCGAGCGGGGCCAGAGGCGAGCGCGCTGGAGCAGGCGAATTTTCTGAACTGGCCCGTGCCTGCCGACCCATCGCTGCCGAGCGTTTTTTTGATTGGCGATTCGACCGTTCGTAATGGTCGAGGCGATGGCGCTAACGGCCAATGGGGATGGGGCGATGCGCTCGCTGTTTACTTCGATCCGAATAAAGCCAATCTTGTCAATCGCGCGTTGGGTGGGACCGGGGCGCGCACCTACATGCGGGAATGGCCGGCGGTGCTGGCGATGGTGCACAAGGGGGACATTGTGATCATGCAATTCGGCACGAATGACAATGGCGCGGCGGGCGCGCTGCCGAGTGTGGGTGAGGAAACGAAAGCGGTAGGCGATGAAACGATTCACACCTTCGGCTGGTATCTGCGAAAATATATTGCTGATGTGCGGGCCAAAGATGCGACGCCCATTGTTTGCACATTGGTGCCGCGCAACACATGGAAGGATGGAAAGATTGCCCGGCCGACTGGCACGCATGCGGATTGGGCGCGGCAGGTGGCCAAGGATCAGAACGCGCCGCTGCTGGATCTATATGAAGGCGCCGCCAGGCGTTATGACCAGTTGGGGCAGGAAGGGGCGACGGCGGTATTTGCGGATGGAAAAGTTCATACGAATCACGATGGCGCGGAAATCCTTGCGTCGGTGGTGATCGAGCAATTGAAGGCGCTGCCGGTGAATCCCGTCGGCAATTACTTGCGAGACAAGCCTGCAACGACTTGGTGAATCTGCATGCTTCGATTGACGACGATCATCGTTATTTGCCTGACGGCAGGCGCGCATGCTGCGACTGATCTTAGATTCTGCTTCGGTGCGCCATTGTCGGGCTACACATTCGTCTCGCCTGATGACGCATATACCTTGGATCGCGGATATGGTTTTGATTTGGGATCGAAATGGACCGGCGGCAAGACATTTTTCTTTTCGACGGTCTTGTCGCCGGGTGAATACAAAGTCACCGTTACGCTCGGAGATCCCAAAGCTGAGACGATCGCCACGGTGAAATCTGAAACACGCCGCCTGATGCTGCAAAGCGTTCATGTTCTCGCGGGGCAGACAAAAGACTTCACATTCTTCGTTCACATTCGTGTTCCACAGATTCCCGGGGGCGGCCAAGTGTCGCTCAAGCCGCGCGAGCGCGATCCGATTCTTTTTTTACAATGGGATGAGAAGACGCAACTGACTTTCAAGGAGTTGGACTGGGATGAGAAGCTGACGCTTGAATTCAGCGATAAAAACCCGGCACTGAGATCCATTGAGATTACCGACGCCGTGAATCCGATCACGGTTTATCTCATCGGCGACTCGACGATGACGGATCAGATGATGGAGCCGTGGGCGGCTTGGGGGCAGATGCTGCCGCGTTTCTTTTCGCCGCCAGTGGTGATTGCCAACTATGCAGAATCCGGCGAAACCACCGCCAGCTTCATTGGCGAACACCGCTGGCCGAAGTTATTGAGCGAAATCCACCCCGGCGACTATGTTCTGATGCAGTTTGGCATTAACGACCAGCGAATGACGGTCGATCGTTTTAAGCAATACTTCATTCAGTTTATCGATGACACGCGCAAGCATGGCGCAACGCCGGTGCTGGTGACGAGCCAGAATCTTCGGAAGCTTGATGCAAATGGGAAGGCGGTTCAGACGCTGCGGGATTTTCCGGAAGCGATGCATCAGGCCGCCAAGGACCAGAACGTCGCGCTGATCGATCTGAATGCGATGAGCATGAGGCTCTACGAAGCGCTCGGGCCAACTGATCTACCCAAAATATTTGTGGATGGCACGCACCAGAATGATTATGGCGCGTATGAGTTGGCCAAATGTGTTGTGGACGGAATCGTCGCCAATCAACTGCCGTTTGCTGAATATGTGGTGAGCGATTGGACGGCATTCGACCCGGCCCATCCGGATTCGATTGATGCATTCGATCTGCCTCCGGACCCGCAGATCGATCCCGCTCGTCCGGGAGGACCCGGCGCGCCCAACGGACAGGGCCCCATGGCGGGAGCTGCGCCGCGAAATAGAGTGATGACATCTCGACCCGCAACTGCACCCTAACGGTTTATCCATATGCGAAAATGCTGCTTCTTGAAGCGACTTGTTCCTCAATGGAATGGTATTTCTGTAGCCGCGACGCCTGCGTCGCCTCTGGTCGAAGATGCAGAAAAGAGGCGACGCAGGCGTCGCGGCTACCAAAGAGCGATTTCTGGAGTAATCATGTTGCTGATGTTCGTCTCATCCGCCGTCGCCGAAGCCGCGACGATTGATCTCGCCGGGCAATGGCGGTTCGCCATGGACCCGAAAGACATCGGTGCGAGCGGACAGTGGTATAACCAATCGCTCGCCGACAAAATCAATCTGCCGGGCATTCTTCAAGCGCAGGGTTTTGGCGATGACATCTCTGTCGATACACCCTGGGTGGCGGCGCTTCCGCGTGATATGCGGTGGTTTCTGCTGCCGCAATACAAAGCCTACACGACGCCGGGCAATGTGAAGATTCCGTATCTTTCTCAGCCGCCAAAGCATTATCTCGGCGTTGCGTGGTATCAGCGCGACATCGATATCCCGCAAAACTGGCAATCCAAACGCGTGCAACTGACGATGGAACGCGCGCATTGGGAAACCACCGTCTGGGTGGATGATAAATTGATAGGAACCAACAACAGCCTGGTCGCGCCGCACGATTATGAACTTGGCGAACTGGCGCCCGGCACGCATCGCCTGTCCATTCGCATCGACAACCGCATGATCCTTCCGTACCGCCCCGATGGCCACAGTGTTTCCGATGCGCTGGGCGCGGCGTGGAATGGGATCGTCGGAACGATCGCGCTGAATGCAACCAGCCTTGTCTGGATCGACGATGCGCAGGTCTTCCCGGATGTGGAAAAGAAATCGGCGACGATTAAAGTGAAAGTCGGGAACCTGACTGGCGCAGCGGGCTCGGGAACACTTTCCACCGGCGGCGTATCGGTCGCCGTCAATTGGGATGCCAAAAGCGGCGCCGCCGAAATGCTTGTCCCGTTCGGCGACAGTGCCCAAACTTGGGATGAATATCATCCCAACCTTCAACATCTAAATCTGCAACTTAGCGGCGGGGGCGCCGACGATCAGTGCGCCCTCATCTTCGGCCTGCGACAGATCAAGGCCGACGATCGAACCATGCTCCTCAACGGCCGACCCATCTATATCCGCGCCACTCATTCCGGCGGCGATTTCCCTCTCACGGGATATCCGGCCACCGATGTCGCGAGTTGGAAAAAGATCATTCAGACTTGCAAAGACTATGGCCTGAACAGCATCCGCTTCCATTCCTGGTGTCCGCCCGATGCCGCCTTCACTGCGGCCGATGAATTGGGCTTTTATATTCAACCCGAATGCGGCATGTGGAATAATTTTTCCGATCCGCGCATCGCGCCGATGCTCGAAGCCGAAACCGCGCGGATGATGAAAGCGTACGGCAATCATCCTTCGTATCTGCTGCTATCGCCCACCAACGAACCTGCCGGCGCGTGGACGCGCTATCTGCCGCAGTGGACGGCGGAGTGGTACAAGCTGGATCCGCGTCGTCTTTATTCTGAAAACACCGGTCGCGTGAATCTGCGAGATACCGGGCCGACATTCGCCATCAGCCCCGTTCGTGGCGTGCGCGGTTGGTTTGATGCCGACTACTCCAACGCGCTGCAAAATGCCCATGTCCCCGTTGTCAGCCACGAAGTCGGCCAATGGTGCGCCTATCCTGATTTTGATGTCATCAAAAAATTCACCGGCTATCTTCGCCCCGGCAATTACGAAATCTTCCGCGACTCTGCCACTGCGCATGGCGTGATCGACCGCGACAAAGAATTCGCCTGGGCCAGCGGCAAGTTCCAGGTCGCCTGTTATAAGCAGGAGATCGAAGCGAATCTGCGCACCGCCGGCATGTCCGGCTATCAATTGCTCGACCTGCACGACTATCTTGGCCAGGGCACGGCACTCATCGGCATTCTCGATGCGTTCTGGGAATCAAAAGGATATGTCACGCCCGAAGAGTTTCGCCGATTCACCGGGCCCAGCGTTCCGCTTGCGCGTATGCACGATTATGTCTATCGCACCAACGAGCAGCTTCAGGTTCCCGTTGAAATCGCTCACTATGGCGAAGCGCCAATCGTGGCCGCTCATCCCGAATGGAAAATCATCGACATCGCCGGCAACACCGCCGCCCACGGCACACTTGCCGCGCTCGATATCCCCATCGGAAAAAATATCAAGCTCGGCGATGTTGCCGTTGATCTCTCTACTCTGAAAGCGCCGAACGAATATCGTCTTGTGATCGATATTGCCGGTACGTCGATCCAAAATAGTTGGAATTTCTGGGTTTATCCTTCTGATGTCGATACCAATTCGCCCGCCGATGTGCTGGCAACTTCTGATTGGTCGGATGCCAAAGCCGCGCTTGCCCGCGGCGGCAAGGTGTTGTTCACGCCGCCGGCCTCCTCTCTGGATGACACCAGTCCGCCACTCGACAATGTGCCGGTCTTCTGGAACCGGCTGATGAATCCCAAACTCGGCGCCATGCTGGGCCTGTGGTGCGACACCCAGCACCCCGCCCTCGCCGGCTTTCCAACCGAAGCGTTCTGCGATCTGCAGTGGGGAGACATCGTTCGCAATATGCGCGCGATCAACATCGAAAAAGCGCCGCCTCAGCTTCGCCCGATCGTCTCTGCCATCGACGATTGGAATCGCAACTACAAGCTCGCCGTCCTTTTCGAGTGCCGCGTTGGCGATGGACGTCTATTGGTCTGTGCTCCTGATATTCAATCGAACCTGACCTCGCGCACTGTTGCCCGCCAACTTCGGCGCTCGCTGTTGGATTATATGGAAACAGAGAAATTCCAACCGAGGGTTACACTGACGATCGATGAGGCCAACTCTCTTTGGCCAGGCCGGGGCGGCATCAAAGCCCCGACGACTCGGCCCCAGGCCAATCCGGGTGATATTAACGAAGGACCCGGAGCAGCGCCTCGTATCCGATAAGGGGCCAATGCGTATTTTCGACACGATCAATTTACTTGGTGGGAGCGGGTCGGTGGCAGGCGGCCTGGCGATCCTGGCGCTGGCGGTGACGGTGGGATTGTCGATCGGCGCAATTCCCTTTCGTGGATTGAAGCTGGGCATTTCGGGCGTTCTGTTTTCGTCACTGATCTTCCGGCAAATCGGCTTTGACATCGATACGAAGGTTCTGGATTTCCTGCGGGATTTCGCACTCATCATTTTCATGTACGCAATTGGGTTGCAGGTTGGGCCTGGGTTTGTCGCTTCGCTGCGCGCGGAGGGATTTCGCTACAATATACTGTCGATCTGCGTGCTTTTGCTGGGGGGATTGCTTGCGGCGGCGATGATTCCACTGCTGGCAAAAGGCGGGGCGCCGGGGCTCTATTGCGGGGCCTTTACGACCACGCCAGGGCTTGCCGCGGCACAGGAGGCGCTCCGTGCAGCACCGAAAGAAGATGACGGGCAATCGATGTCGGCGCGGGCGAATCTTGCTTATTCAATCACATATCCATTCGGTGTTGTGGGGCCGATGCTCGTTGTTGCTGCTTTGCGCAGCTTGTTTCGGGTGCGAATGGATGATGAGCGAGCGGCGTTTGCCAAGATTGCGGAGAATAATCACTCCTCGATCGAAATTGCAGATATCGAGGTGACTATTGAAACCTGCGGCGGGAAACAATTGCGGGATTATCCGCAGGCCCGGGATCAAAACATCACCTTTACCCGCCTGCTTCGCGATGGCATGGTGAGCGTTCCCACGGCCGACACGGTGATGAAGCTTGGCGATCGGTTTCGTGCGATAGGCCCGCGGGACAAACTTGATGAGCTGATCACTTCGCTGGGCCGGCGAAGTGACGCCGATTTGAGCGCTGCACCTGGAGATGTGGACCGGATGGAGCTTGTGGT
>DATAPK010000384.1:0-5171 GCA_036265245.1 Tepidisphaeraceae bacterium
CCCGGCTAAACAACCCCGGTCCGTAGACAAAGTTACTGATTTGACGCGGCGACTGCAAATCCGGCGAGCGCTGTGGTCATTGTTTCAACAGTTCTTCCAACTCACGGCGAAGGATGGGAACTTTCTCCTGAACAATATTCCAAGTCACCGTGTTTCGAATGACTCGATACCCATGAATCAACTGATTGCGAAAACCGATGATACGCGGCCATTCCGATATCCGCTCTGCCGTTGCCGAATCAGATTTGTGCAACTGTGACAGCGCTTCGCCAATCACCGCAAAGTCCCACTGTACTGTATTTCTCAACATTCGACTGGTAAGAAAATCGGCTTCCGTCTTGTCATGCGTGGCGACGATGATCGACTCAACGGCATCGAGCATTTCGCGAAGAAAGATCGCCGACTCAGGCTGCATAAAGGAGAATCCGATGCCGGTTGGCTACTTCCAGGAAATAAGGGTTCTTCGCATCCACGGCACTGACCAAATCAACCTTCCGCCCCAGCAGTATTTCGATTTCTTCCGAAAATCCGAAATATCGATCCGCCAAACCACCTTTGTCGCTCTCGTCGAGTTCGTAAAAGAAATCCACATCGCTTGTTGCGGGATCGAATTTCCCACTGGCCGCAGAGCCGAATAACTCCAGCCGAGTCACCCGATACTTCCGGCACAGCGCCTCAATCTCCTGAAGATGTTGCTCCACAAGCGGTGCCATAACAATCCTGATTATAACACAAACCAGACGCTTCATCTTACGGCTGTGTCGCCGCACCGGCTTCCCTGACGTAATTCACCAGCCCGCAATCCTTCAATCCCCTGATCCCCTCAATCACGCTCTGCGCATTCAGCTTCGCCCCATCCGGCGAGGTATGCGTGTGATCGCTCGGAAAAAACGCCTTCGTTTTCTCCGCCCCCATCTCCTCGTAATGCTTCGCGATAATCTCATTGAGATCGACAAACGGCGCCTTCTCGCTCTCAGCAACCTGTCTCGCCCACCCCGCATAACTCTCCGGCGAGCGCTTCACCTTGCCGTCCACCCAGTCATTTCGCGGCACCAGCGAGCAAACAATCGGCGTCGCCCCCTTGCTCTTGGCGTCCGTCACATATTTCCGTATATACCAGCCAAACGAATGCACAACCTCATGCTGATGCGTCAGCAGGTTGTCGATCTCCTGCGTCTCCTCGCCAACGCCCCGAATCGTCCCGCGCGCCCGCGAATCATCGTTCAGCGCGTTGCCGTCGTTATGCCCAAACTGCATCAGCACAAAATCGCCCGCCTTGAGCGTTTCCATCACTTTGTCCCATCTTCCCTCGGTGAAAAACGTCCGGCTGCTGCGCCCGCCAATCGCGCGGTTCACCACGTTAATCTTCGACGTATCAAACATCGGGCCGATGCAATCACCCCACCCCGTCAACCGCGCGTCGGTGTTATGAACCGTGGAATCGCCGATGATGTAAAGCGTCGGCAATCCCTGCGTCGTTGCCGGCTCAGCCGCCCGCGCAAAAACACAAAACACTAGCGTCGAAACAATCAAACCAATTCCAGAAATGCGCATCGCCGAAGTTTACCCAAAAACACAGCACGAGACATTCCTGTCTCGTGCTGGGCAAAGACCCCTCCGGAATTCACTTCAATTTTCTGAATTGAAATATGACTCACAAATGGCCGGGAGCCACATCCCTGAACAGGGATTTGAATTGAGACAAGTTCCCGGACGTGCAACACTTACGTGTATACATCCTAAGCGCCCGCGCGACGTGCCAGATCATCCCGAAGGTATCGCTTAAACGTGCAAAGCCCCGCATTTTCCCATGCGATTTCGATCGATTCGGAGAGCTTCTGGTTCTCCTCCATCAGCTTCAAAAAGCTGGGCAACTCCGGCGAATCCGCCGCCGGCCTGATGTGCTTGTCATGCGTATCCGCGCGATACATCGAGCCCGCCCCACCCGGCGTCGGCTCGATCACCAGCTTCATGTGCGGATAAAACCGATTCCCCAGCCGAAGCGAATACTTCCGCGGCTCCGTCGCCGAATCTCGCTCCAGCGATTTGCAATCGTAAAAACCACCAGCCGGCATCGAACGCAACGTATCCAGCCGCGCTTTCATCGCCGGCGACGAATTCACGCCCGCATACGCAAGCGATAGATAAATCTCGATCGCCCGCCAAACTTCTTCAATCGGAGGTTTTTCCCAATTCACGCCTGCCTCCTCTTGACGATATACTACCCCAGACGCATCTGACCGGGAGCAATCAAAATGCACAATGGCAATGGAAATGGAGGCGTGCTGGTCGTCGAGGACGATCCCGAATTAAACGAACTCGTGGGGGCTTACGCACAGCTTTGCGGCTTCGAATACCACGCCGCGCTCAACGGCCGCAGCGCCATCGACCACGCCCACCACCATCCTCCCCTTGCCGTCATCCTCGATCTCATGCTCCCCGACGTCGATGGCTTCGAAGTCTGCCGCCAAATGCGCAAAGACCCCACATTAACCACAACCCCCATCATCATCCTCAGCGCCCTCAACAGCGATCTCGACAAAAAACGTGGCCTCGAATGCGGCGCCAACGTCTACCTCACCAAACCCTTCGACCCCGACCAATTCATGGCCACCCTCCGCAAACAAATCCAATCCAACTAATGACTACCGCTTGCGGCTTCGCGGATCAGGAACCACCCCTTTCAACAATCCCACCATCACGCACCTCCCCCGCTTTCGGCTCACACCGCTTCGGAATCACCACCTCAAACTTCGCCCCGCCCCCCGTCGCATCCCCCACTTCAATCGTCCCCCCATGATCCCGCACAATGCCATAACTGATGCTCAATCCCAGCCCCGTCCCTTCCCCAATCGGTTTCGTCGTGAAAAACGGATCGAAAATCCGCCCCCAAATTTCCCGCGGCACGCCCGCCCCATGATCCATCACGCTAATCCGCACCCTCGAATCTTCACTCACACTCTTCACAATCACCCGCCCCCCTTCCGGCGAAGCATCAATCGCATTCGACACCAGGTTCATCACCACCTGATTGATCTTCGCCGGATAACAAGTAATCAGCGGCAACGGCCCCAGTTCCAGCGCAACCTCCACGCGTTTCTTTTTCGCTTTGCCTTGCACGATATTCACCGTCGATTGAATCCCCGCGTTCAAATCCACCTCATGCAGATCGCTCTCATCAAGCCGCGCAAAATCCCGAAGGTCTTTGACAATCTGCTGAATCCGCCGCAACCCTTCTCGCGAGCGCGTCAGCATCTCAAAAATATTCTGCTGCGTGTACACCAGATCCATCCGCTCCGAAAGCTCGCGAATCTGCGCCAAAAGCTCCCCATTTCTCTCCGCGATCACCGCATCCGCCTGCGCATAAAGCGAAAGCAACTCCGACAATCCTCGCACATCCCGCTGCAACACCGCCACGTTGTTGCTCACAAACGAAAGCGGATTGTTGATCTCATGCGCCACCCCCGCCACCATCTGCCCCAACCCCGCCATCTTCTCACTCTGCACGAGCTGCCCCTGCGCATCTTTCAATTGCTGATGCGCTTCACGCTCCGATCGCACCGCCTCCCGCAATTCCTGCTCCGCCCGCTTGCGCGCCGTAATATCATGCGCCACCGTGCACGCCACTCGCCGCCCACCATACGAAATCATCACCGCGCTCGCCTCGATGTCGATCAACGACCCATCCTTGCGGCGATACTGCCGCTCGCCATGCAGCGGCACTTCAGATCGCGCCAATTGCTCCAACCGCATGTCCACATTCGTTTGATCGTCAGCCACAAAATCATAAACCAGCTTGTGATTCGCCTCGCCATGCCCATACCCCAGCATCCGCTCCATCGCGACGTTGTAATCCAGCACGCGCTTGTTCTCGATATCAACCAGGTAAATCCCCTCCGCCGCCTGCTGCAAAATCGCCCGGTGCCGCTCCTCGCTTTCGATCAGCACCTGCTCCGTGATCCGCCGCCGCATATCACTCGCCCGCATCGCAGTAGCGCACCACCAAATCAGCAGGTTGAACACCAGAATATCAGCCAGCACCAACACGCCCAGCCCAAACTCCGCATCATAAAGCCCCAACCGCGATCCCAGCAGTTGCAACTGCCCGATCGCCAGCGGCACGATAAACGCCGCCGGCACCAGTCGCCGCGCCACCACTCCGCCCAGCGTGTCGTTCAACAACCCCGCCAGCGGCTGCCGCTCCGGCCGCGAGCACAGCGCCCCCACCGACAGCAACACAAACCCCAGCGCCGTGTTGATCGCCATCGGAATAAATCCGCGCATCTCATACAGATCGCTCGTGCGATACAGATATCCCGTCAGCGACAGCAACCCCACACACCCCGCGGAGATAATCAGAATCTGCGCTGGATGAAATTTCTCCCGCGTGACAAAATCCAGAATCACCATCCCGATCGAAAGCAGCATCAGCGCGATCGCCGTGTTCGGCGCCATCGTGTTGTTGCCCAAATGGGATGCAAAAAGAATCCGGTCGAAGTGAATGCTGAACGGAAACCACGATTGGCTCAGCCGCTCCAGCGCGATCGCCAGTGCAATCGCCGCCATGATCGTCGCCGTCAATTTCTGCCCGCGTGACGACGGCTCTTTTCTCCGCAGCCAGATCGAAATCGCAAGCAGCACCAGCGACAGCGCCGTCGCCGGGTTCATCGCCACCCGTCGCGGGTTCAAAACGCTTTTCAGAATTTCAATCTCAAACACCCACCCAACCAACGCCAGAATCGCAACCAGCGCAACAATCGCGCAAGTAACGCTCGGCATCACCGCGACGACTTTCTGAATCCGAAGTTGTCGCGGAGGATTGAAAGTCATAGTGACGAGGACGGAAGACTGAGGACTGGGTAAATTCGCATTTTACTCAGTCCTCAGTCCTCAGCACTCAGTCCTTTTTATCCGGCAACATGATCGTCGCGCTCGTTCCCTGCCCCACCGCACTCTTCACCTCAACCTTGCCGCCGTGCATGTCCACAAATTTCTTCACCACGCTCGCCCCCAACCCCAACCCTCGCCGCCCATGCTCATACGTCCCCGATGAATGCCGCGTCACGTCATACCCCGTAAAAAACGCCTCGCCATATCGCTTCAACTCCGTCTCTTCAATCCCGCTGCCCGTATCCGCAATGCAGATCCGCGCCCCGCCGTCCTCTCGCTTG
>DATAPK010000385.1:0-6428 GCA_036265245.1 Tepidisphaeraceae bacterium
GCCGCAGGCACCGATCAAACAACAACGCCCACTCCGACGCCGCCCGCAGATCAGACAACCCCCACCCCCGCCGTCGCCGAGAATCCATCCACCCAGCCGAGCGCCGATAACACCGCCGTCGCCGCGGCGCCGGCCACCCAGCCCACCGACGCGCAGGCCGATGCGGAAAGCCAATTCGATCAGCTCGAGAAGACCTTCATCGACAACGACAAGAAACCCCTCGATCAGCAACCGCTCACTGATCTACAAAGCGGATACGAAAAGCTTGCGCAAAGCACCGTACTGCCGGAATCGCTTCGCCGGATGTGCGATTATCGTCTCAAGGTCGTGAAGCAGCGCGTCACCGATCAAAAAGAATATCTGGCCGTGAAAAAGAGCCAGGAAGAAATGAAGCAGAAGCAGGTCGCCCTGCAGGCCGAGCGAGAAGAACTTGAAAACCGCATCAAAACCAGCGGCATCAAATACTTCACCGCGCTCGGCACGCTGCGGGTTTCCAGCCTGCAACAAGGCGCCGGCGGCACGCTCTATCGCCTAACCGATCCGAATTCGGGCCGAACGGTGATTTATATCCGCAGCGAAGATCCCAAGCTGGGCGCCCTGATGGGCCAATTCGTCGGCGTGCAGGGAAACGTCCAGGATGAGCAAGCCCTCAACCTCAAGAGCATCGCTCCCACATCGTTTGAAGTCGTCGATCAATCGAAAGTAAACGTTTCAATCGCCGCCCAGATTATTCCGCCAAGCATGATGCCCACCGGCGGCACCGCCAGCGTCGGCGGCGCCGAGTAAACCGCGAACATGGGAAGAGTTCGGCTAGGCCCCGAAGACCACCTTCGGGGCCTTTTTTATTGGCAAATCAAAATCAACTGTTAAAAAGCCGCGGAATCTTGCCGATATATGGGAAAAGGCCCGCGTGCCCCGATGACGCAGATCAATCCATTTATCGGCTCCGTCTTGCAAGCAACCGACGTCCAGCGACAACAGTCGGATGACAAGGATCGTCAACTCCGGCACCAAACTGATCTCGAAAAAAACGCCGGATTATTGGGCGATCGCTTCGAGCACGCCGTCGAAAGCGCCCAGGCCGTCGATCCCATCCACGACGAGCAAAAAGAAAATCCCCGCCAAAAACAGCAACACCCCAAAAAGAAAACCGACGAAGACGACGACGACAATTCAGAATCACACCTCGATCTGACCGCCTAAGCCATCTCTTTTGATACTGATAAATTGAAATGCAACCGCGGAGTCGCGGAGACGAAAATAAACAGAGAAATAAAATCAATTTATATTCTCTTCTCCGCGTCTTCTTCCGTGTCTCTGCGCCTCCGCGATTGCATTTGATTCAAATCACCCCTAACCCTGCTGCGAGAAGTGATAAAGAAACACCCCCGCCGCAACCATCACATTCAATGAATCCGTCCCAAGCTTCATCGGGATCGTAATCCGGCGATCGCACCACTCGACAACCTCTTTCGACAACCCTTGTGCTTCATTGCCAAACAGCAGCGCCCACCGATCCGATATTTTCGCCGTCACCAGCATCTCTGCCGATTCATCAAGCACCGTCGCGATCAGCTCGACATTCCATTCATCGCGGAGTCGCCCCAGATCACGAGATAAATCCGCTGACTGAATCAGTGGCAAACGAAACGCCGTCCCCATCGAAACCCGCACCGACTGCCGAAAAAATGGATCGCAGCATTGCGGGCCAAGAATCATCGCATCCGCACCAAACGCCGCCGCGATGCGAATCATGCCGCCAAGATTCTCCGTGTTGGCAGTGTCAGGACAAATCACCAGGCGCAGCTTCTCCGCCTCTTTCGGCAAGACATCATCAAGCGTCTTAGTCCGCCCCCGCAACCCAACCGCCATCACCCCGGAGTGAAATCGAAACCCCAGGATTTTTTCGATAACCGCATCGCTGGCGACATAAACAATCACGTCCTCCGGCACGATTGGCGCAATCTCCTCCACGCGACGCTCAGACAAAAGGACCGATTCCGCTTTGAAATTACTGGCGAACAGCCGCCTCACCACCTGCTCCCCCTCCGCAATAAACCGCCCGCCCTCGCGAGCCAAATCGCGTTCCTTCAGCGCGCGATACGGAGCAAGCCGAGGATCGTCAATCGAATGAACTTGGATTATTTCGCGAGACATCAGAAAAAAATAAACAGGGGCCACAGAGTCACAGAGGGCACAGAGGGCACAGAGGGCACAGAGAAAACAATACTTCATCTCATCTTGATCTCTGTGCCCTCCGTGACCCTGTGGCAAATCCTTCCGGATTCAGTGTCCCGGCAACACATCCACCACACCATCCATCTGCGCCTCAGTATTATAAAAATGCGGCGAAATGCGCAGCCGACCTTCCCGCACCGCAATCTCAGTTTGCTTCTCGGCCCGAAGCAACTGCTGAATCTTTTCGTGATTGTGCGTCGGCGAAACAAAGCTGACGATCCCGCTCCACGCATCCTCCCGTCGCGGGCTGATGATGCGATATCCTTTGCCAATCAGTTTCTCGATCAACCGATCAGTGATTGTTTGTATGCGAGCCGACACCGCGTCCATGCCAATCGACGTGAGCAACTCCAGCGCCGCCTTGAATCCAAGCAAACCGGGAATGTTGTATGAGCCGCATTCATATCGGCCCGCGTTCGACTTCAACTGGTAGTTGTAATCGCCATGATTGTGGGGATCGACCACATTCAGCCAGCCGATCACAACAGGCCGGGTTTGCTCGATCAACTCCCGCCGGCAATAGAAAAACCCCGCCCCTTCCGGCCCAAGCATCCACTTATGACCGTCGGCGCTGAGATAATCGATGTTCAACGCCCGCACATCCACCGGCACAACACCCAGCGACTGGATCGCATCGATACAAAGCAGAATATTCCGCTCGCGACAGAATCTCCCGATCGTCGTCAAATCGTGCCGCTGCCCGCTCGCGAATTCGACATGCGAAAGCGAAACCAACCGGCACTTCGGGTCAGACGCCGCCCTCAAAATATCTTCCATCGGCACAGATCTTCGCCCGTTGCTGTCCTCCCGCTCCGGCACCATCACCAGCTTCGCCCCCCGCGCCCGCGAGATCTCCATCCACGGATAAATATTCGCGGGATATTCGATGCCGGTAGTAACGATCACATCCCCCGGCCGCCAATCCACACCGTTGGCAACGATGCTCAAACCTTCGGACG
Organism: Tepidisphaeraceae bacterium; assembly: GCA_036265245.1. Taxonomy (GTDB): domain Bacteria; phylum Planctomycetota; class Phycisphaerae; order Tepidisphaerales; family Tepidisphaeraceae; genus DATAPK01. The sequence goes on from DATAPK010000385.1 coordinate 3,198, forward strand.
TATTTTTCACGAACGCAATCTCATCTCGATGCGCATTGATGAACGATGCGCAAAGCACGCGAAGTTTTTCGACATCGCCATACCACCCCGTCCCCATGTAAACATCGCTTTCGCCCTGGTCGGCGTATTTTCTCACCGCATCGCTCACCGCCCGGGGCAGCGGCGCCACGCCGGCATGGTTCAGGAAATTCCACTTCCGCAAAACCGGGAAGGCGTCGGCGTTGCCGATGTAATCTGTGATCGGGATCATATTCGCCGCATATTGAATCGTGACCGGCAACACGAAACAAGCCGCTTCGTCTATAATCTCCCGCATGCGATGGCTTGTTGTTGCTCTGGCGATCTGTACGCCCGCAATTGTTGCGGCCCAGGATCTCACGCGCGATACCATTCCCGGCAAATGGCTCGACCCTTTCCTTCCAGAAAATCTGCCCAAGCTCCAATATCCCGGCTATGCCACCGCCCTCGACCGCGCCCGCATGGAGATCAACACCGGCCGATACAAACTGGGCTTGATCACCCTCAAAAAAGTCGGCGATGCCTCACTTGCGCCCGTCGCGATACTCAAAGCCACCGCCCTTGCCGAAACCGGCCGAAGGCCGCAAGCGATTGAAGTTCTCTCCCAACCCGCAACCGCCGATGACCCGCACGTCGAAATTCTCAAAGCCAACCTGCTGGCCGATGACGGCAAGCTCGACGAGGCGATCAAGCTCGTTCAAAAACACATGGCTGAACATAAAGATTCCATCGCCGGCCATTTCGAGCTTGGAAAACTCGCCGAAGAAAGGGGCGATTACGACACCGCCAAGGATGCCTACAAATGGTTCGTCGATGAGCCCCAGCATTTTCTCGACCGCGCGACCCAGCAGAGCTTCCACACCGACAGCGCCGAGGATTTAACCTACATCGGCCGCGCACTCGACCGCTGGGCCACCCTCAACGGCGCCTATCAAACGAGCGATTCGCTCAACGATACGATCCTCAACATTTTCATCCGCGCTTACGATATCGTCGATCGTGAATACATCCCCGCCCACATCGCCGCCGCCGAATATTACATTTCCCACGACAACGATCAGGAAGCCGCCAACGAGTTGCAGATGGTTCTGCAACTCAACCCGAATTCAACCAAGGCGATGGAATTGCTCGGCTCGATCGTGCTCGCGCAATTCGATTTCGATAAGGCCGATTCAATCATCGCCTCAATCCGGCGAGTGGATCACAATTCCCTCCGCGCCGATCTGCTCGAAGCCCGAAACCTATTACACCAACGTCGCCCCGCCGACGCCGAAAAACCCATCGCCCGCGCCCTCGCAAAACAACCCAACAATATCGAAGCGCTAGGCCTGCAAGCCGCCGCCGCCTCGCTGCAATTGCATAACGACCAGTGCGCCGCGATTCTCAAGCAGATCGACGCCATCAATCCCCACAACGCATCCGCCTATCAGGAAGTCGCCGACCAACTCGGCGCAATGCGCCAATATCCCCGCGCCGCCGCCATGTACAAAATCGCCATCGAACGCGCCCCCTGGTGGAATTCTGCCCGCAACGGGCTCGGCCTACTCTACACCCAAAGCGGCGACGAAGACGACGCCCGCGCCACCCTCGAAGCCGCCCACTCCCTCGATCCCTTCAACCTGCGAACCACAAATTATCTCCGCCTGCTCGACGATCTCGCATCCTTCGCTCGCAAGGAATCCCCCCATTTTATCGTGATGTACGATGCCGCTCGCGACCCGGTCATCCCCGAATATTTCAGCGACTATCTCGAAAGCGTACACTCAATCGTCTGCAGTGATTTCAAGCACGAGCCCGGCGTAAAAACATTTATCGAAGTCTTCCCAACCCACGACGCATTCAGCGTACGCACCACCGGCTCGCCCTGGATCGGCACAGTGGGCGCCAGCACCGGCCGCGTCATCGCACTGGTCAGCCCGCGCGCCGGGAAAAACACCCTCGGCACATTCAACTGGACGCAGGTGCTGCGGCACGAATATACGCACACCGTCACGCTCAGCCTGACCGACAACCGCATCCCCCACTGGTTCACCGAAGGTCTGGCCGTCTGGGAAGAGCATTCGCCCCTGCGCTGGGAGTGGGTGCCGATGCTCTATCACGCGGTGAAGGAAAACGAGCTCTTCACGATGGACAATCTCACCTGGGCGTTCGTTCGGCCCCGCAAGCCAACCGATCGGCAACTCGCCTACGCCCAATCCTTCTGGATCTGCACCTTTCTCGAAGAAAAATACGGCCACGATGCGATCCTCAAGATGCTCGATCTCTATCGCCAGGGCTTGTCGCAGGATGAAGTCTTCCCCAAATCCATCAATCGCTCAATCGATCAGTTCTACGCGGAGTTTGTCGATTGGACGAAGCAGCAGATCGCAACCTGGGGATATGACGAGGAGACCAGCAAGAAATACACCGAGCTTCGCGACAGCGCGATGGACCTGGTCAAATCTCGCCAATACGATCAGGCCGTCGATGCCTGGGAGCAAATCGTCAAGCTCAGGCCCATGGATGAATTGCCCCACCAGCGCCTAGCAGGGCTTTATCTCACCCCCGCGATCAACCAACCCGAAAAAGCAATCGAGCAATTGAAAATCCTCTCCGCCGTCGAGTTGAAAGACAATCGTTTGGCCAAGCGAATTGCGGTCTTGTATCGCGACGAAGGCAAATTGCCCGAAGCGCAAAAGTTCGCGCTCACCGCGGTTTATACCGATCCCTACGACAAGGCAGCCCACGAACTTCTCGCCGACATCGACCAAAAAGCCGGCGATCAAAAGGGCCTGGAGCGGGAACAAAAGGTGATTCCCATCCTCGACCACTGGCTCGAAGAAAACCGCCGGCGGCAGGCAACAGGAGAATAAATAGATGACTCTCGGCAGCGGCAGCCACACCTACGAACTCGTCCCCGACTGGATCAAAGTCCCCGACAATATCAAACTCGGCTTCATGCACGGCCTGGCCGTCGATTCGCAAAATCGCGTCTACATTTTCATGCAATCAGTTAATGCCATTTGTGTGTTCGATGAAAATGGCCAATTCATCAAGACATGGAATCACGGTTACGAAAAAGGCGCGCACGGCCTGACGCTCGTAAAAGAACCCGCCGGTGATTTTCTCTGGCTGGCGGATTACCTCATCCCCCAAGTCTGCAAAACCACCCTCGACGGCGAAATCATCCTCTCCCTCCCCCTCCCGCCGCTTCCGGATATTTACCCGCTCCCC
>DATAPK010000386.1:0-22942 GCA_036265245.1 Tepidisphaeraceae bacterium
CCTGGTCGTGGGTGACGAAGACGAAGGTGATGCCGAGGCGATGCTGGAGACGTTTGAGTTCGATCTGCATTTGGCGTCGAAGCTTGGCGTCGAGGGCGGCGAGGGGTTCGTCGAGGAGAAGGACTTTGGGGCGATTGACGATGGCGCGGGCGAGGGCGACGCGTTGTTTTTGTCCGCCGGAGAGTTGGGAGGGTTTGCGAGATTCGAGGCCTTTGAGTTCGACCATTTCGATTGCTTCGGCGATGCGCGTGTTGCGCTCGGTGCGCGGGATTTTTTTCATTTTGAGGCCGAAGGCGATGTTGTCGGCGACGCGGAGGTGGGGGAAGAGGGCGTAGCTTTGGAAGACCTGGTTTACATCGCGCTGATAAGGGGGCAGGTTGGTGACATCTTTTTCGGCGAGCAAAACGCAGCCGGTGGAGGGGGTTTCGAGGCCGGAGATCATGCGGAGGATGGTGGTTTTGCCGCAACCGCTGGGGCCGAGGAGGGTGATGAACTCGCCGGGGCGAATGTCGAGAGAGACGTCATCGACGGCGAGGAAGTCGGTGAAGCGTTTGGTGACGTTGCGGAGGGAGACCATGGGGGTGGGAGTGTAACGCCTCAAAGGCATTCAAGCTGCTCGGCCGATACAACTCATTGCCGTCGTGGGGAGATTGGGTGCTAGAATGGCAAGTAGGTCGATTTCGGATTTGCGGCCGGTTGAGGGATTACCAAGCGTCGGATGGCCGGATGCGGACCTTCGTCGATCAAACTTCGTCGTTTCAATTCACCGCGATAAAGACCAGAATCTCGGACAACGATCTTTCAGGGATTTACGAAATTCGTCGAGGGTATTCGAATCCGTAAATATGCGTTTGGGGACAAGACGCGTTTCGTTTGAGTAGGAGAATTCAAACGCGTCTCCCGTCTCAAGGACTTCGCGAAATGCATGCCATTTAATTTTGTGGCGCCACTTGGATGTTAGAAAGCGAAATTCATCTGGCGCTAATTCCACCACAATGGTTTCATGTGCAAGCTGACTACGGTCCCAATCCTCTTGCAAGCTCGGTCTTTTGTCAGCCTTTTTTAGGCCGCGATATACAAAGAGCGCGACGTAGAGTGGCGGCACCAAGCCGACGAAAATCCAAGGAAGTGCTACTTCTATTCCAAGGTAAACGCCACCGCCAACAAATGCGATAAGGCTCAAGATCATCCAAACCAATATGAGCAAAGCCCATCGCGCGAACGGTCGCCGCAGAGACCATCGTTTTCCTGAAGGTGTTCTAAAGTCCTCAATTGAATATTTAAATTCGAATTTGCTCATTCCTGTTTTGGAAGTGATATCTTCGGTAAGTTGGTTTGCATAAGTAGCTTTCCCAGATGGCGCTCTTCGTCAGTACTAAAGGCTGATTTTGGAATGACCCGAATGAGTCCTTCCGGCTGCTGAAGGACAAAAAGGTTCTCCGTCTCGAAGAAGCCGTCGAAACACGACCAACCAAATTCTCTGCGAATACCGTCGGTCGAGAAACAGACGGAATCGTGCAGTACCTCGATCGTAGTGGGGCGACCCAAGCCCTGCGATCGGAGGCGGATCTGGCGGAAGATAAAGAACCAAATGAATACAAAGGAAGCTAGCCCTCCCCCGATTAGCACGAGACCAAATCTTAGGTCGCTTCCAATGAAGTTATTGTTGGATGGTTCTTCTGGTTTGTGGAGCGAGAGTAAGAGGATGCCACATCCGATGAAGAGGCACCAGCCAAAGAGAGTCCGCCAGGGTGCTGGGCGGATAAATTCCCGACCCACCAATGCCGCGCGCGCCTCTGAAAAATCAACCATTTGAATTTTGATTGGTCGCAGCGTATTGGACACTTTAAAGTTCCTCAAAAAAATCATTCCCTTTGTCATCGACAACAATAAACGCGGGAAAATCGACGACTTCGATTTTTCTTATTGCTTCCATTCCGAGTTCTTCGAAATCGACGAGTTCGACTTTTTTGATGTTGGTTTGGGCGAGGATGGCGGCGGGGCCGCCGATGCTGCCCAGGTAGAAGCCGCGGTGTTTTTTGCAGGCTTCGGTGACGAGTTTGGAGCGGTTGCCTTTGGCGATCATGACCATGCTGCCGCCGTGGGATTGGAAAAGGTCGACGAAGGAATCCATTCGGCCGGCGGTGGTGGGGCCGAAGGAACCGGAGGGCATGCCGGCGGGGGTTTTGGCGGGGCCGGCGTAGTAGATGGGGTAGTCTTTGAAATATTGGGGCATGGGTTGGCCGGCGTCGAGCATTTGTTTGATGCGGGCGTGGGCGGCGTCGCGGGCGACGATCAGGGTGCCGCTTAAGCTCAGGCGGGTTTTGACGGGGAAGCGGGAGAGGATTTGGCGGACGCGATCCATGCCGATATTGAGATCGACCTTTACGGCGGGGGCGAGGGCGGGGGCTTCGGGGGGGAGATAGAGTTCGGGGTGGATTTCGAGTTGTTCGAGGAAGATGCCGTCGCGGGTGATTTTGCCTTTGATCTGGCGGTCGGCGGAGCAGGAGACGCCGATGCCGATGGGGCAAGAGGCGGCGTGGCGCGACATGCGGATGACGCGGACGTCGTGGGCGAAATATTTCCCGCCGAACTGTGCGCCGATTTTGCTTTCCTGGGTGATTTTGAGGATTCGTTTTTCCCAATCGAGATCGCGGAAGGCGCGGCCGCCGGGGGAGCCGGTGGTGGGGAGATAGTCGTAATATCCGCAGCTCGCGAGCTTGACGATTTTGAGATTGGTTTCGACGCTGGTGCCGCCGATGACGACGGCGAGGTGATAGGGTGGGCAGGCGGCGGTGCCGATTTCTTTTAGTTTGCTGCGGACGAAATTTTCGAGATCTTTTTCGTTCAGAACGGCGGGGGTGGATTGATAGAGGAAGGCTTTGTTGGCGCTGCCGCCGCCTTTGGCGATGAAGAGGAAGTGATATTCGTCGCCGGTGGTGGCGTAGAGATCGATCTGGGCGGGCAGGTTGGTCGCGGTGTTTTTTTCTTTGAACATCTCGAGCGGGGCGATCTGGGAATAGCGAAGGTTACGTTCCTGGTAGGTTTGCCAGACGCCTTCACTGAGGGCGGCGGCATCATCGCCATCGGTGAGAATGTTTTGACCCTTTTTGCCCATGACGATGGCGGTGCCGGTGTCCTGGCAGCTTGGCAATTCGCCGGCGGCGGCGGTGACCGCGTTTTGAATGTGGGTGTAGATGACGAAGCGGTCGTTGTCGGAGGCTTCGGGGTCGTCGAGTTCGGCGCGGAGTTTCTGGAGATGGCCACGACGGAGGTAGAAAGAGACGTCGATGAAGGCCTGGTGGGCGAGTTCTTTTAGAGCGGCATTGTCAATCTGGAGGAACTTTCGGCCGCCGAGATCGATCTCGCGCACACCGTTGGTGGTGAGACGGCGGTAGGGGGTTTCGTCGTGGTCGAGTTGAAACGGAGATTCGTAGGTGAATGAAGTCATGGGGGTTTTGGTGAAAGGGTGGAGAATATCGGGGAAATGACCAATGACCAAATCCGAATGGCCAAATGAAATCCCAATTCCCAATGACCAAAATTGGGCATTTGGAATTTGGTCATTCATTGGTCATTCGGGCTTGGTCATTGCTTCATTCCCGCACCTCTATCCTCGGTGGTCGATCCTCGTTATTCTGCGGGTGTGATTCTTCCTATCTTGCTGATCCTGCTCGCCGCTGGGGCGGCGACGGTTATGGCATTTGGAACGAATGCGGATTTGGCCCAGTATCGACATGGGCTGGATGTCATCTATTTCACCCGGCGATTGGAATGGCCGCTGATTGCGTTTGCGCTGCTGGCGTGCGTGGCGCTGCTGATTCTGGTGATTTCGAATAAACGGCGGGCGTGGTGGCTGATTGCGCTGGGGCCGATCACGGCGCTGTTCTTTTATCGCTTCTCGATCAGCTCGGATAATTTCTTTTCGGTAGCGGACAATCCGCAAATGTTGACGGCGGACGAAGTGACGTTCGTTCGCGATGACGATTGGGTGGTGGGGGTTGAGTTTGACGATCAATCTTATGCGCTGCCGTATCAGGCGCTTTATTCGACGCCGGTGGTGATTCTCAATGATCGGGACAAGCGGCTGATGGTGATGTGGTCGCCGTTTGCGAATGTGGCGAAGGCGTTTCAGATTGAGCGTGATATCAAATCGCGCGAGCTGGATATCGTTTCGATGCCGGCCAATGCGCTGCTGGTTTACAACACGCGTATCGGGCAGTTCATCAATGGTTTGACGGGGGAGACAAACAAAGGCGTGAAGCCTTCGGGGTTCAAATTGGAAATCCCGACGAATCGAACGACCTGGAAGCAATGGCGGACGGCGCATTCGGATTCGAAGGTGATGGTTGCGACGGGGCGGCTGGCGAGCAATCCGCCGGCCGCGCCGGTGTTGCCGCTGTATCCGATGCCGCCGGGGGATTCGGATGCGACGCGCATTGCGATGATTCCGGGAACCCAGCCGATCGCGATTGCGACGCATTCGATTTCGGCGGCGCCGTTGAATTTGATGGCAGGCCAATTGCCGTTGCTGATTTTTCTTGATCCGGTGACGGGGGCGCCGCGGGCATTTGATCGCCGGGTGGATGGAGATCTCATGCCGCGATTTTCGATCAATCACGACCCGCGACGAAAGTCGGTCGTGTTCACCGATTCTGATACGAATACCGGGTGGAGCGTGGAGGGCGTCGCGATCGACGGGGCGAAAGACCGCAAGGGGAAAAAGCTGAAGGCGGTGGAGATCGAGCAGGATTTGTATTGGGGGGTGATGCGGTTTTGGTACCCGGGGCTACAGATGGCTAAATGATGGCCCTGAATGACCAATGAAATCCCAATTTCCAATGACCAAAATTGGACATTTGAAATTTGGTCATTCATTGGTCATTCGGATTTGGGCATTAGGCATTTTCTTTAGACTGGCGTTTTCATTCCCATTGCGCGGAGGGCGCACCAGCCTTTTCTGGCTTCGAAGATCATGAATAGGCCGGCGAGGATCATGATGATTGAGGTGATCCAGCCGACGTGGGAGCCGGTGCGCCAGGCCCAGAGGAACAGGAGGGTTAGGCCGTCCAGAGCGAAGATGATTCCCATGATTAAGCGGAGCGATTTGCCGCGGGAGTCGATGTTGCAGGTGAGGGGCATGGGATGCCTTTCGGTTACTGACAGAGTTGATTTGTTTAGCTGCCGCGTCCGGGCGGCGAGGAGAGGAAAACGCCGCGTGGACGCGGCGGCTAAACAAACACAATTTCAAACTATACCCGTGCCGCCTTTCTCGTTGGACAGGGTTTGGTGAGGGGATATGATACTATTTGGTTGCGATAAGCAATGATTTACTGACCATCAACAAGCGACGATTACACATGCAATACGGCGTCATCATGGCGGGCGGGGCGGGAACTCGGCTTTGGCCTTTATCGCGCGGGGACACGCCTAAGCAGCTCCTGCCAGTCGTTCAGGGAAAATCCCTTCTTCAACTGAGTTACGATCGGCTTCGCGGCATTTTGCCGCCGGAGCAGATTTATGTCTGCACGGGCGAAGCGCATCGAGCGAAGATTCAGGCGAATCTTTCGGAGCTTCCGCTGCAAAATTTGCTCGGCGAGCCGGAAGGGCGCGACACCTCCAATGCGGTTGGATTCCCGGCGGCGATTTTGAAGAAGCGCGATCCTGAGGCGGTGTTTGCGATCGTCACGGCGGATCATGTCATCGAGCCGATCGATGTATTCCAAAGCTGCATCAAAAAGGGATTCGAGGTTGTCGCCAGGCAGCCCAAGGCGCTGGTGACGTATGGCATCGTGCCGAGCTATGGCCACACCGGGCTGGGATATATCCATCGCGGCGAGCAGATTGCGGGGATCAGCGGCGCGTTTAAGGTGCAGGCGTTCAAGGAAAAGCCGGACAAGGCGACGGCGGATCGGTATGTTGAATCGGGGCGATACTACTGGAACAGCGGCATGTTTGTGTGGCGGGCGGATACGGTGCTTGGCGAGATTGAAACGCTGCTGCCGGAATCATATCGCGGTCTGTCGCAGATCGCCGATGCGTGGAACACGCCTCAGCAAAACGACGTGCTGAAATCGGTTTATCCGAAGCTGCCCAAGATCAGCGTGGACTATGCGATCATGGAACCCGCCTCGCAGGGCAAGGGCGACGGCCAGGTGGTTGTGGTTGAAATGCCGGTGCAATGGCTCGATGTGGGTAGCTGGCCGGCATTGGCGGAGACATTGCAGACGGACGATCACGACAACGCCATCGACGCGGTTGCCGCAGCGTTCATTGATTGCGACGGCAATATCGTCATCAGCCACGATCCGGATCATCTGGTGAGCATGATCGGCGTGAGCGATATGATCATCGTTCATACAAAAGATGCGACGCTGGTTTGCCCGAAGCGCGATGCGCAGCGCGTGAAGGAACTGGTGGCGAAGGTGAAGGGGAAGTTTGGGAACAAATACCTTTAGGAAATGACCAAAGACCAAATCAGAATGACCAATGAAATCCCAATTCTCAATGACCAAATGATTGGGATTTGGATGGTGGGATTTGATTGGTCATTCGGGTTTTGTCATTCTGGCTTTCATGCGTACTCTTGGGATTGATTTTGGGACGCGGCGGGTTGGGTTGGCGCTAAGCGATGCTGGGGGGAAGCTGGCTACGCCGCTGCATGTGATTGAAATATCTTCGCCGGGGCAGGCGATCGATCAGATTATTCCGATTATTAAATCCGAAGGGGTGGAGCGCGTTGTTGTGGGGCTTCCGTTGAATATGGACGATACGATTGGGCCTGCGGCGAAGGGGACGATTGAATGGGCGGGTGACCTTTCCAGCCGGGCGAATGTTCCGATTATTTTTGTGGATGAGCGGTTGAGCAGTTTTGCGGCGGAGCAGTCGATGATCGATCGCAAGCGGGGCGGGGAGAAGATTACGCGAAAGCAGAAGAAGCAGAGATTGGATGCGGTGGCCGCGGCGGGGTTTTTGCAGGCGTTTTTGGATGGGAAGTTGGCGCCGCTGGCGATTGATGACTAAGAACTGTTAGAAATGGGACCGTCCGGTTGTAGCTGCGCCGCCACATTTTTTAAGGGAAAGAAGGCGACGCAGGCGTCGCAGCTACAGCGTCGAGAGGGTTTGGATGCAGATACACGCCGCAAGCGGCGTCGCTAAACAGGGGATAAAAAAACTCCGCCCGCAGATCAAGTATCTGCGGGCGGAGAACAATTTCCTTCCCTAACTCCGGAATTTACAATTGGACGGCGCCGACGCTCACGCCGCTGGCGGGGCGGGCGTTGCCGTAATAATCGAAGAAGACGCCGTCGACGGCGATGCCGCCGTGTGCCGCAGCGCTGCTGCTTGACGGAGTAAAGCCGCTGATGGGGGTGTCGGCGAAGACATCCGTGCCAACTTGCGGATGTGAATTCCATTCGTCGGCGGTCATGTATCCCAGGGCGTTGCTCCAACTCGGCCAGATGTAGTTCATGCCGCCCTGAGCATAGGTCAGGATGTGACCGACGGCCCAGACGTTGTTGGTGATCTCATTGAAGTCGCCGAGATCGCTGCCATAGACCAGCACGGGCGCGGCCTGGCCGAAGCCGGGGGTTAGATTCGGGGCAATATAAAGATTGTTTTCAATCGTTAGTCCGTCGGCAGCTCCGCCGACCAGGAACATATTTCCGATGGCGCCGTGATTGATCGACGTATTGTTGAGATAGGTCGCGTCGACCACGCCGCGGTGGTAGGTGGAGTTGTATCCCTCGATGTTGTACGACGGGAAGCCGTCGGTCGTGGAGATATTGTTGCGATACATCACATGCTGGGCGCCGTGAAGGGTGAAGCTTTCGGTATTGAGGAGGTTGTCTTCGACGACGGCGTAGTTCCAGCGATCGCCGGGGCTCTTGAGTCCGTCGTCTTCGCCGAGCGGGCCGATGTGCAATGGGCCGTGGCTGAGGGTGTTTCCGACGACGTAGGCGTAGCTGCCCTTGTGGATGGTGAGGGTATTTTTGGCGACATCGCCGTTGCCAAGGGCGGCATTGGTGAAGGTGTTGTAGCCGATCAAGATGCGTGTTCCATCGACGACGCGAAGGATGGCTTCGCAGGTTGAATTTGGGACGGTGTTGCCGAGATAAACGTGATCTGCGCCGGCGACCCAGGCGAAATAACTTCGCAGGCCGGTGTTGGTTGGGACGGTATTTTTTTCCGCCAGCACGCCGTCGGGATTGCCGTTGCTGTTGATGGCGTAGCCGACATCCTGGAACTGGTCGTTGCGGACAACGAGGTTGGTTCCGCTGACGCGGATGGCATCGGGCATGTTCTCCTTGCCGGTGCCGCCGAAGATGGTTTGGAATTTGATGTTCTGTGCGGTGACATTTTCGCTGCCGCCGCGTGTCCAGATCATGGCGACGTAATCCTTCACGCCCGACCAGAGCCAGACAGGCATGGAGCCGGAGCCGTAGTCGCCGAAGAGGACATTGTCGCCGCCGACGCGTAGGCCGGTGGTTTGTTTGAAGGTCTGGCCGTCCTGGAAGAGGAATTCGACGTTGCTGGTGGTGCCGTTGGCGCCGCCGAGAATCGAGTCGACTTTGGCCAGGGTTTGGATCGGGCTGCTGGGGCTGGTTCCGCTGTTGCTGTCGCTGCCGTTGTTGGAGACGTAATAGATTTTGCGATTATCCGCGGCGACGTGAATGGTGGTCGTTGCGGTGTCGGTGTTACCCTGGGAATTAGTCAGGGTGAGGGTGACGGTGAAGGTGCCGGCGTTGTCGTAGACGTGGGCGGCGTTGAAGCCGACCAGCGTGTTGTAGTCGGACCCTGAATCGCCGAAGTTCCAGACGTATCGCGCGGTGAGTGGCGAGCCGGCGTTGAGCGTTGAATTCAGCGCATGCACGTGGACGCCCTGGCCGACGACGATGCTGGTTTCCAGCGCGGTGATGACGGCGTTGGGCTGGGCATTGCCGGTGGTGTGGCCGGTGCTGCCGGTGCTGATTGGCGGCTGGGTGGGCGTCGATCCGCCGCCGCCTGTTGTCGTGCCGCCGCCGGTGGTAGGCGGCGGTGTGACGGGTGTTGGGACGATGGGGAATCCGCCGTTGGTTGCGGTTCCGGTTTTTTCGACGCCGGTGAGGACATTTTTCCCGCCGCCTGCATCGGCGATATCGCTGCCGTTGCCGCCGTCGATGCTGTCATTGCCGTCGGCGCCGATGAAGGAATCGTTTCCGTCGCGGCCGGTGAGTTTATCGTTGCCGCCGGCGCCGTTGATTGAATCATTTCCAGCGCCGCCGAGGATGGTGTCATTGCCAGCGCCGCCATTGATGAGAGCGGGGATGGCCAGCGAGTTAGAGACGGAAATGCTTTCCGGGCCTGCGCCGCCATTGATGACGATCGATTTGACCGAAGCCTTGGCGAATTTCTGAACCGTGCCGGTGTTGATCTGCGCGGTGACTTTGCTGTCGGAGGTTTCGAGATTGACGGCGATGACAGTCGTGGTTGCAGTGCCGGTGATCGTCAGCACGCCGGTGGAGGAGAGTGCGATTGTGCCGGTGATGGGGGGTGGCGTTATGCCGCCGCCAGTGGAGCCTCCGCCGGTGGTGGGCGGCGGCGGAGGAGGAGGCGTTGGGACGATGGGGAATCCGCCGTTGGTTGCGGTTCCGGTTTTTTCGACGCCGGTGAGGACATTTTTCCCTGCGCCTGCGTCGGCGATGTCGCTGCCGTTTCCGCCGTCGATGCTGTCGCTGCCGTCGCCGCCGATGAAGGAATCGCTGCCATCTCGGCCGGAGAGTTTGTCGTTGCCGCCGGCGCCGTTGATGGAGTCATTTCCCGCGCCGCCAAGGATCGTGTCGTTGCCCGCGCCGCCATTGATGCGAGCGGGGATGGCGAGCGAGTTGGAGACGGAAATGTTTTCCGGTCCGGCGGCGCCGTTGATGACGATCGATTTGACGGATGTCTTGGCGAACTTTTGAATCGTGCCGCTATTCATTTGAGCGGTCACTTTGCTGTCGGAGCTTTCAAAATCGACGGTGATTTTGGTGGTGACCGTGGTGCCGGTGATGGTGAGCACGCCATTGGTCAGGGCGATGGTGCCTGTGCTTACGGGCGGCGGCGTGACCGGGGGCGTTGGGATGATGGGCACGGTTGGGATTGTGCCGTTGAAGGTTCCGGTGATTTCGACGCTGGTGAGGGTATTTTTCCCGGCGCCTGGATCGGCTTCGTCGGTTCCGGCTCCGCCGTCGATTTTGTCGTCACCGTCGCCGCCGATGAAGCCATCATTGCCACCCTGGCCGAATAGCTGGTCGTTGCCGGCGTCGCCGCTGATGGAATCATTTCCAGCGCCGCCGTGAATGATGTCATTGCCGCCGTTGCCGCGGATGAGCGCAGGCGTGGTGAGCGTGCTGGCGACCGAAATATTTTCGCCACCGGAGCCGCCGTTGATCGCAATGGATTTCACAGAGGACTTGGCGAATTTCTGCACGGCGGCGGAGTTCAACTGAACGGTGATCTTGCTGTCGGAAGTTTCGTCGCCGATGGTGACTTTGGTCGTGGTGGAATTATCGTTGATGGTCAGGATGCCGTTGAGCAGGGCGACGGTGCCGGGGCTGGTGGGGGTGCCTGTGGTGGAACCGCCTGTGGTGCTTCCGCTGGTGGTTGATCCGGTTGAGCCGCCGGTCGTGGGCTTGGTCGTCCCGCCGGAGGTGGGCGTGATGGGAGGCGGATTCACGGGCGGGGGGGCGATGATATTTTCGACGTTGGTGACGGTGTTAACGCCGAGGCCGGCGCTTCCTTTGTCGGTTCCGTTGCCGCCGTCGAGTGTGTCGTTGCCGTCGCCGCCGTTCAGTGAATCGTTGGCGTTTCGTCCGCTGAGAAAATCATTGCCGTCGTCGCCGAAGAGCGTGTCCGCGCCGCCGCCGCCGAGGATGGTGTCGTTGCCGCCGTTGCCGTGAATCGATGCGGGAATACCGATCGAGTTGGTGACTTCGATGTCTTCCGGGTTTGAGCCGCCGTCGATCTTGATCGATGAAATCGATGCCAGCGGATAAGAGCGGGATAGCGTGTTGATCGTCGCCGAAACCGATTTCGTCGCGCTACTGTAGTCGACGATGATTTTGGTTGAGTTGGCGTCGCCTTCAAGGGTGAGCACGCCGCTGGTGAGCGCGATTGAGGAAAGCAGTTGTCGCGATTCCAATCCTTCGAACATCGGCTGCATCAGGCGATCAATCGCCGATGACAGCGCCTGGCGCCTTGCGTGCGCGCGCTGCTTTTTGACAAGTTGCAACGTCCCATTCGTCCGCGTGCCCCACGGAATGCAAAAGTTCTTCATCCATTGCGTGACATAACGCACCAACTTGGTGTTCTTGAAAGCGGTGGGGATTCCGGCGGTACGAATGTGCCGTGCCATCACGATCCTTCTTGTTCGAGGAATGCTACACGTCATTCAGGGCATAACCGTGTGAGGCAAACCAATTGGCTCACACCCTGTGGCGTTCGAGTAGTCCAAATAAAACGCATCGCCACTGGGTTCAAGGTAAAATTCCCGTAAAAATCAGAATTTTTACCGAACCCGCAATTTATCGACTTCACGATTGACGTTAAAACGACCATCCGCACACCGCCGTTTATGAATCGGGGATGAATCGTTGTTGGGCGACCAGCCAGCGCAGAAAAAATCCAAGCCTTGCCGTGCCCTTTTTACATCACGTCCGAAAATAACACATTGGGTAAAATGTGCGCAAAATAACGTTCGTTCGCGACAGGCGATTTTCGGCCTAAGCATTGATGGATGCAGGTGCTATGGGTTTTACGAGGAAAAGACGGGCGAAGAGTTGAAATCGAGCCAAATTTTGCAGTTCATGGGCGATGAGGGATTCGAACCCCCGACCTCCACCTTGTAAGGGTGGCACTCTAGCCGCTGAGTTAATCGCCCGGTGTTGCCTATTGTACCGATCCTTTGCCTCGATGCGATACTGCGATTAGTTTTTCATCCATGCGAATCGCGCGTTTTCTTAATGGCGGCAAGGTGATCACCGGGCAGGTTGTCGATGCTCATTCCGCCCGCCCGATCGATGGTGATTTATTTGGAGATCATCAGGTATCGGACAAGAGCGTTGCGATTGAAAAACTGCTCGCGCCGCTCGTGCCGACGGACATCCTGTGCATCGGGCTTAACTATCGCGAGCACGCCAACGAAAGTAAATCGGCCATCCCGGTTAACCCGATGCTCTTTATCAAGTCGAGCAATGCGCTGAACAATCCGTTCGATCCGGTTCTGGTTCCGCGGCGCAGCTCACAGATTGATTACGAATCGGAATTGTGCGTTGTCATTGGCAAAACCGCGAAACATGTTTCGCGCGAGCAGGCGTTGGACTATGTCTTTGGCTACACCTGCGCCAACGATGTGAGTGCTCGCGACTGGCAGCGCGATAAGGCGCTGGGCGGGGGGCAGTTTGCGCGCGGGAAAAGTTTCGATGGATTTTGCCCGCTGGGGCCCTGGATCGTGACGAAGGATGAAATTCCGAATCCCAATGCGCTGCGCATCCGTGGATTGCTGAATGGGCAGGTGATGCAGGATCATACTACCGGCGACATGATTTTTGATGTGCCGACGTTGATTGAATCGCTGAGCAGCACGATGACGCTTCGGCCCGGGACGGTGATTTTGACCGGCACGCCGCAGGGGGTGGGCTTTGCGCGCACGCCGCCGGTTTGGTTGAAGGCGGGGGATCGGTTTGTGGTGGAAATTGAAAAGATTGGCTCGCTAGAAAACCCAATTGTTAATGAAGGGTAAGCACTGGCAATGACTTTCCATTTGATAATCCGCGTGCCTGCTCCAATAGCTTCTCCTTTCCATCCCGATAAAACAGGTTGAAGGTATCAAAGGGAATGATCCGTCCGTCGGGGTGGGCGATGTGGACGCAGGTTTTCTTTACGCTGCGGACGTCGAAATTGTGGGCGTCAAGAAACTGCATGATGATGACGCGGAAAATGTTGTCGTAGGTGATGTGGCCCGGCACGAGCACTTGTGGCAGGCAGCACAGCAGTTGCCGCAATGACATGGCGCTGGAGGTTGGGCTGGCGCCGGTGGAAAATAATCCGAAGAGCAGATCGCGAAGTTGCGGATTTTGCTCGTACATGATGGTGTTGCCTTCGCCGTGCAGGAGAAGTTGGGGATCGATCATGCCGGTGAGGGGGACGACGGTTCGGTCTGTTTCAGTAGGCGGGGTTTTTGTGGAATAATTCCCGCCCGCTGAAGCGGGCTCGCCGGGGGGGAGTTTGAGGGCGTATGCCATCGCGAGGCAATCGGGGTGGCAGGGAACGGGGACGATGTCGCGGGGTTTGAAGACGGTGGATTGCTTCAGGATCTGTTGTCGCACTTCGCCGAGGGTTAAGCGATCGGTGGCGGGATTGAAATCTTCGAGTCGGCCGGCGGATTGGACGGGTTGAAATGTTACGCCACGCACGCAACGTTGCTGAAGCGCGTAATCGATGATCGCGCCGATCTGGTTGTCGTTTAATCCCTTTTTGAGCGTGACGACCAGCGTGGTGGAGATGTTGTGCTCGTTCAATCGTTCGAGAGCTCGCCGCCGGATGTCGGTTAGGTCTGCGCCGCGCAATACGCGTTGCGGCTGGGCATCGAGCGAATCGAATTGCAGATAAACCTCGAAGCCGGGCATGTAATCTTTAAGACGCCGCGCGAAATCGGCATCCTGGGCGATCTTGATTCCGTTGGTGTTCACCATCAGATGCTTGATGGGGCGGCTTTTGGCGGCGTCGAGCACGTCGAAAAATTGAGGATGAATCGTGGGCTCGCCGCCACTGATTTGCACGACGTCGGGTTTGCCTTCGTTGCGCACGATGCAATCGAGCATGAACTCAATCTGTTCCATCGAGCGATGGGTCAATCGCTGCGGCGATGATTCGCTGTAGCAAATTGGGCAGGTGAGGTTGCACTGATCGGTGATCTCAACGAGGGTGAGGCAGGAATGCTGCTCGTGATCGGGGCAGAGGCCGCAGTCGTAGGGGCAGCCGTATTGGATGGGCGTGTTGAACTTCAACGGCATCTGGCCGGGTTTGAGGGTTTGGCGGCTGAGTTTGTAATACTCGGCGTCGGTGCTGATGAGCACTTTTTGAAATCGATGCTCGGGGCACCATTTGTGAAGATAGACGTTGCCATCCTGGATGATGACCTTGGCCTCGACCTTGCGAAGGCAGGTTGCGCAGAGGCTGGTGGTGAGCTCGAAGAAGAGGTAGGGACGGTCAGGCATATCGTTAACTCCCGTGCCAATTGGCGCCGCTGAGGATGATCGCGCAGAAGCCAAGCAAAAGCAGGAATGCAACTGGCAGGGCGATGATTAAGCCCACGCCGAAGCCGCGAACTCGGGGGACGAAGCAGAGTGCGATGCCGGCGGCGGGGGCGATTAAGATTCCAATGATTGCGGCGTTATAGTTTGAGACTGCACCAAACAAGCCCGCGAGCACTGGTGTTATGACGATGCCGGCGATGATTCCGCCGATGGCCTGGCCGAAGAATGCGCCGCCACTGAGTTTGGTTTCGTCGCGTTGTGGACGCTCGTATTCGAGGGGCGTCAATCCGGCATGCACTGGGCCGCGGGTGGGTACGACGGCGGGTGTGGGTGCGATGCTTGGGCGGGATTTTCGGACATACATCGCGACGCCAACGCACGCGGCAGCGCTGACGAGCAGGCCGATGACTACAAAGATTCCGAAGCCCGCGCCGTTGACTCCCGCCGCTAAAAGCGAGATGAGGCCGGCTCCAACGGCGGCCACCACAATCACCAGCCCGATCATGGCGATTCGCATATCTCCATGCGTCTGCCGCTCCACCGGAATCACTCGCTTGGGCAGTGGCGGAGGTGCCGCATTGGGAAAAGCGGCTGATGGATATGGATTCCGCAACGCCGTCAGGCAACGGGGGCAGGTAAAAAACGGCGGCATATCGTCGCGGATATTCCAACGAAGCTGGCAGTTGGGGCAGCGCACGGGCTTCATGACGGCTGCTCCTCTGGTTCATCCGCAGCTTCGCGGAGCATTGGATATCGCTCGATCATGCGCCTCGCTTGGCGAACAACTTGGCCCGCGAACAATCCGGCAACGCCAAGGCAAAGCAATGTGATGATTTCCTGGCTGCGCGCGATACGAAGTGAAGGGGTGGCGTAATACGTTTTGAATCCGATGACGTACCACGCGTACCACCCGAGCACGGCCAGATATCCGGCCATGCTGCCGAATGTCGTTGTCCAGACGACGGGGAGGGACAATCGCAGGGGCGCGGCTGCGATCACGCCGAAGAAGAGGAGCACCAGCGGCGTCTGCGGGCCGCCCGCGATGGTGCACAAGATTGTGATCATGAGCAGGTCGAAGAGGGAGGCGACGAATTTCATCGCGGGCGGATAAAAGCGGCTGGAGAGCAAGAGATGCACCGCGCCCGCCATCCCCGCCCACGCGACCACCAACGCGGTCACTCGCACGTGATAGATTCCACGAATGGGCGCATCTTTTTCGGATAGAAATAGCTCGATCAAATGCCGCAGATAAAACACCGCCAGTGCGACGATGCGGATCAGATTCACGCGAATCTCACCCGCCCACGCCTCGATTCGGCGGGAGAGTTCCCATTGGATATTTTGAGAAGCATCGATCGATTCATTCACGGCGTTTTCTCCGTACCCGGGGGCCGCGCGGGTTTCGTCGCCGGCGGAACAAATTTCATCCATGGCGGATAGCGCACCATATTGGCCGCCACGGGTGGACCTTGCGCCGTGGCAACAAACAATTGCAATGACCCATCCTCTTTACTTAATCGATAATCCACAAGCACGTTTTGCTGATCAAACGTCAATTCGAGTGCGCGCTCGCCATGCTGAGGTTGGGCTGTGAAACAAAGCGGGTAAACCCATTCGCCGTTGAGCACTTCCCACGTATAAGCGATTTGCCGATCGTCTCTGCTCACGTATTGGGGTTGGCCAAGCAGGGCGATCACCTGATCCATTGTCACTGTTCCCACCCGAAGCGGTCTATTTGATGCAGGCCCGCCGACTTTATCGGATACGTCTTTGCCGCTGATTGTTGGGTTGAAGGCTGGAACGAAGAAGCAGCCCGAGAGCAGGAGTGTTCCCAGGATGATCAGCGAGATGGGCAGGATCTTTTTCATGCCATCTCCATCACGCGGGGCCTCTCGGTTACGCCACGCCAAAGGTGCCAGGCACAGACGATTGCCCCAAGCGCGCTGGCGAGTTGGATCATGCTCATCCCAGCGTAGGGCTTGTAGGTGGGTTTGATGAATTCGACGGCGAAGCGGAACAGCAGATACATCAATAAAAACAGCCGGAACATTGCGCCGCGCTCATGTGGCCGGTGGCTGCGGAAAAGGATGACCACGCCGATTAATAGCAACGCGGCGATTTCGTAGAGTTGGGTTGGATGGCGGGGGATTCCGTCGCCGAAATTGACTCCCCACGGCAGGGCGGTGGGGTTTCCGTGGGTGTGGTCGTCGAGGCCGGTGAGGAAACAACCGACTCGGCCGATTGCGATGCCGAGGATTAGTGGGAAGACGTAGGCGTCGCCGGTGCTGCCGCGCACGCCGCGGATGCGTTTGACGATTTCCACGCCGACCCAACCCCCGAGCAATCCGCCGACGATAGTTTTGCCTTCAAACCAGATGAGCGGATTGGTTCTGGCGGCCCAGTAATCGGGGAAGGATTCGATGACCGCTAATATTTTCGCACCGATTAAGGCACCGAGAATCGCCCCGGCGATTACCCACAAATTGGTGACGGCGTCGGTGTTGGTCTCGATTTCTCGGCGGCGAAGCAGCAGATAAGTTTGGAACCCCACGCAATAGGCAATGGTCTCCATCACCATGTGCGGATGGACGGCGTGCCCAAAGAAGTGGAAATAAACCGGAAAGGTCAATCGCTTCCCTGATAATAGTTAGCGTTTACTTTAACTAACTGGTCGCCTGTTGTCCACGCAAATTCTGCTGGTTTGCGGGATGAAGCCCGCGTTGTAGCATGGTCGTGGTTCAAAAACGGTTGGCCGGTGATGGCGCGTTGCTTTGCCGCTGGTTTAGCAAGTCGTCACCATGTTGTGTGCCAGAAAAATCTTATCGCAAGAGGAGTTTTTTGTGAGCGAAGCCAAGTCTTTCAAAGTCGGTTTCATCGGCGCGGGCGCGATTGCGCGGACGCACATGAAATATCTGAAGGAAATCACCGGGGTGGAACTTGTCGCGGCCACCGATGTGATCGAGGACAACCTTGCCCGGTCTCAAAAAGAGTTCGGGGTTCAGCGCGTCTACAAAGATTACACCGAGATGCTGAAGGCGGAGAAAGAGATGGAGGCGGTGAGCGTCTGCACGCCTAACGGATTGCACGCCCCGAACACCATCGCCGCCCTCGAAGCCGGGAAGCACGTATTGGTTGAAAAGCCGATGGCGCTGAGTGCCAAGGAAGGGCAGAAGATGCTGGATGCGGCGAAGCGCGCGGGGAAGCAGTTGATTGTGGCGTTTCAGCATCGGTTCTCGCCGCAATCACAGTTCGTGCGCGATTACACCACGACCGGCGAGCTTGGGAACATCATGTATGTGCGATGCCAGGCGTTGCGACGACGGGGGATTCCGAACTGGGGCGTGTTTGGACGGAAGGATCTGCAAGGTGGTGGGCCGATGATTGATATTGGGGTGCATATCATTGAGGCGGCGCATTACTGCATTGGCTCGCCTCGGCCGGTTTCGGCTTTTGGGCAAACGTGGACTTATCTTGGCAATAAGCCGAGCAATGTGCGGAGCGCGTGGCCTAACTGGGATTACAAAACTTACACGGTTGAAGACATGGCCGTGGGGATGATCCGCTTCGACAACGGCGTGATGCTCACCATTGAGGCAAGCTTTGTCGCCCACATCGAAAAAGACATTTTCAACTTTCAGGTTTTCGGCGAGAAGGGTGGCGTGAACTGGGAGACCAGCCAGGTCTTCCATGATGTCGGGAATTACATGCTCAACTCGAGCGCGGGGTATGTTGGCACGTGGGATCACTGGCAGAAAAAGATGCAACATTTTGTGGCTGTCTGCCGGGATGGGGCGCCGAATGAATCTTCTGGAGAGCAGGGTTTGGCGGTTCAGAAGATGCTGGATGGGATTTATTCGAGCGCGGCGGCGGGGAAAGAAGTGACGATTGAGTGATCCGTGTTGTGTTTAGCGGCGGCACTTGTGCGGCGCGACGATGAACGCACACGCGGCACAAGTGCCGCCGCTAAACGGAAGATTGCAGTTTGATCTGCGCCCGCAGGCGCAGGACGTCATCGACTCTCACGTGTCCTGCTTGTTCGGTCATTGCATTTGCTGCGCCGCACGCGATGCCATCGAGGCACGCTTCTGGCAACGACTTCCTATCTGTTAATCCCATTGCGATTCCCGCTGCCAGCGCATCGCCGGAGCCGATTGGATTGATCACGGGCACCTTTGGAGTTTGCACCGTCCAGAATTCCCGCCCGTTTGACACAACTGTCTCCGCCGCGCCGTTTGTTACGACAACCCAGCTTGCCCCCATGCTGACGACTTCGCGAATCGCTTGCTGCAGATCACCTATTGATTTAATCACGCCGCCAACTGTCGTCGCCAGTTCTGATTGATTTGGTTTAACGACAAACGGCTTCTGTTCCAGCGCGACCTTCAGCGCCTCTCCCTTGGCATCCAGAATCACCGGTACATTTCGCGAATTGGCCAGGCTTGCACACCGCGCGTAAAAATCCTGGCCGCAGCCCGGCGCGATGGTTCCCGCGAGCACGAGCACTCTGGCTCGTTTCAATAATTCTTGCAGATGTTCCAGAAGATTCCGCGCATCATCCGCCGTGATCGCGGCGGCCTCTTCGACCAGTTCGGTGGCGGAGTGATTTGTTTGATCGATCAGCGTGGTGCAGATGCGGGTGTTCGCGTTTACTTCTACAAAGCTTTGCTCGATGCCGCTGGATTCCATCTCTTGCTGGCAGAAGGCGCCGTTTTTTCCGCCGAGGAATCCTGTTGCGATGCAGGGTTTGCGCATCGTGTGGATCACGCGGGCCACGTTGATTGATTTGCCGGAGGCGTGTTCATGCACGTTGAGCGCGCGATTCACGCCATCTACACGCAGCGATTCGAACCGCATTGTCCGCTGAAGCGCCGGCGTCGTTCCTAAGGTAATGATCATTTAATACCCACCCAATTCGCCGCCAGCATGGCGATGATCGCGGGGAAGGCGATGAGCACGATCGCCGCCGATGCGGTGGCGCTGATGACCATGCCCAGAGCCATCGTGTGGGCTTGCGTGCGGGGCATATCAACCAGTTCGTAGATTAGCCAGCCCAGGCAGGTTGCGGCGAGGCAGAGTTGGATGATCAATAACGCTACATGCACCATTGCGGCGATATACCAGGCATTGGGATCGTTCAGGACAAAAATAAAAGGTAGGTGGAGGATTGAGAGAATCATCGACGCCGAGAGATAATTCACGATGGCCTGCACGCGGCGGGAGATGGCGGAGTTGTTGGACCATTCTTTCAATCGCGAAAGGGGATCGAGCGTGACCGCGTTGAGCCAGACGATGATCGCGATCGACTGAAGCGGCAGGCTCAAACAGGCGGCGGCCCATCCGACGGTGTTGGTGGTGATTGCGAATGCGACGCAGATCAGGCAAATGCTTGCGACGGTCAGCACGAGCCGGCGAAATCGTCTTGCGGCGGGCAAATCCATCCGCGCGGGATACCAGACATGCCTCGCCAGCAAATGAGGGCGGCAGATTGCGGTGAAACAAGTTGAAACGAATGCAGTAAAAGTCTGTTCTTCATCCCACGCGACCGGGTTATCTTCCAAATTCCATCCGCCCATCGCGCCGCATTCGGGGCATCGGGAGCGGAGTTTGGTGCCGCGCAGATTGTAGCCGCAGGCGGGGCAGGGGCGGTCGTAATCGACCTCGGCGGAGAGATCGCGGCCGCCGCGACGGGACCAGAAGAGCTTGCCGCGCAGGGGGTCGTCGTTGTCCTGTTGGTTGCGCACCATGTTATTTTTTGCGGCTTGCGGCGTTGTGAATCAAATCCTGCTCCATTGAGAGATTCTTGATCCGCGAAGCCGCAAGCGGCGATTTATTTTACTTCAAGCAGCATTTCTGTTGTCGAGGGTCGAAAGCCGCAAGATGAAAAGAGATTTCTCGCCGCCTCGTTGGCGGCGGCGGTGTCGAGGCGAACCTGCTTTACGCCGATCTCTCGAAACCGCTCGATGGCCAGCATGGTCATCTGCCGGGCGACGCCTTCATTGCGGTATTCGGGTTCAACCCAGACATCGTGAATGAATCCGTATTCGGTCAGGCGATAAATCGGGATTTCCTTTTCGACGGTCGCGATGAGAAACGCGACGAGTTTTTCCGCGCGCTCTGCGACAAGAAATACGCTTCGGGGGTCTTCCGCCCGCGCGGGGAGCCAGTTGCGATACATCTCGGCGGCGCCGGGTTTGAAGCCATACTTGGCGGAATCCCAGGATTCATGCAGCGCGCAGATTTTCGCGACCATTGGGATTACTTGAGGGACGTCCTGGGGTGTCGCGCTACGGATGTTCATCGCCGGGGGCATCGTACGATGCCGGGCGTTTTAGATCGAGAACTTTTATTGCCCGGATGGCCAGGAACATGGGGATTTCCTTGCGGGCGGTGTTTTCGGCGGCGGCGCGGGGGCCGCTGTCGCTGTGCTTGTGGCTGGCCCACTCTTCCATCGCATCAATCAGCAAACCGGCGTTGCGTAACGCCTTCACATACGCTTCGATGGGCTTGTGGAATGTCCAGGTATATTGATCGGGCGCGGCGCCGGGGTGCGTGACGATCGGGGTTTTGCGTGGGATCAGATATCGATCGATGCGGCGGAATTGCACCTTGTCGGTGTTATCCCAGCACCAGCTTGTTTCTTTTGCGCCGCGAAAGCAGGGGTGCATCATGACGATCACGAGGCGGCCCATCGGTTTGAGCGCGCGGGTAGCCCCTTCAAACACCGGCGCGATGGGATGGATGTTCTGGATGGCGAGGACGCAGGCGGCGGCGTCGAAATAATCTGGTTGCAGGAAAGAAAGCTCACGGGCATCGGCGGTTTGATAGCGAATTTCGTGGGGGCCACGCTCGCGCGCGAGGCGGATGAGATTCTCGGCGGCGTCGATGCCGGTGGTTTCGATGCCTTTTTGATTGATCAGGCGGCAGAGGACGCCTTGGCCGCAGGCGAGGTCGATGATTTTTTGTTTCGGCTGGGGATCGAGCAATCGGATCACGCCGGGCAGGACGACATGCTGGTGGAATTCGCTGCCGGATTCGCCGACGAGTTGGTCGTACCAACTGGCGACTTCGCCCCAGTCGGTTTTGATTGAAGGTTTAGGTTTTTTGGGTTGCGGCATATCGTCAGTGACGGATTGTGCCGCCTAAATGCGAGTCTGTCACTGGCCCATTAGCAGATACAGAATTGGCCCGATGAGGGGGAGCAGGAGGACGATGATGATCCAGAGCACTTTCCGATCGGGATTGCTCCCTTTGGTGAGGATCAGGTAGATGACATAAATGTCGAGGATCAGAAGAAGCAGTCCGCCGCCGCCGTAGAGCATGGGTGTCCTTGTGAGAACTGGTTCGCGTAGTGTAACCATTTATCCCGCGTTCACCAATTCACAAATTCCAACCCATCATCACGCCGCGATCAGCACAGGAGGAACAACTGGATTTGCCTGCACGACTTTTACTGCCAGTTTCGGCGGGATTTTTTTGCTGATGGCATGCCTGGCATTCTGTTCACTTATTGAATGGAAAAATAGTTTTCCAATCGTTCTTCATGTCCACGACGGTCCAGCCCTTTTGCTGGGCTTCGTCCAAGGCTTTATCGAGCTTGCCGACGTGCGAATTGCGGTCGTAGGCGAATTCGCGGCCGGCGTCGGTGTGATGGACGAGTAAGGCGAAGCGCGGACCGTCGCCGGCGGTGGTGTATTCGAGCATTTGCTGGTCGCCGTCGGAGTTGCCGAAGGCCATGATGGGGCGGCGGCCGATGAAACGGTTGATGCCGACCGGTTTGCCGGGGCCGTCGTCGATGAATTCGACTTTGGGTTCTTTGACGAGCACCGGTTTGCCGTCGCGCATCTCGAATTTCACCATGCCGCTGCTGCCGATGACTTGTTCGGGAGGAATGCCGTAGGTTTGTTCGGCGAAAGCGCGCATGAATTCCACGCCGCCGCCGGAGACGATGAATGTTTTGAAACCATTTGCGCGCAGATACGCCAGCAATTCGAGCATCGGCTGATAGACGCATTCATTGTAAGGCTGGTTGTATTTGGGATGTCTTGCGGTCTTGATCCACTCTTTGACGAGTGCGTTGAATTCGTCGGTCGTCATGCCGGCGTGCGTGGCAGCGACGATTTCGAGCAAGCCTTTTTCACCACTGGCGGCGAGTCCTTTCATGTCGCCGGCGAGGACGGATTTGAACGGCTCGGTCTGGTTCCATTCGGGGTGCTGTGGCGCGAGCGTCTTGATGCGATCCATTGCGAAAAGGAATTGAAAGTACATCGGCTGTTCGCACCAGAGGGTGCCGTCGTTGTCGAAGACGGCGATGCGGTCGGCGGGTTTGACGAAATCGGGGGAGCCTTCGGTTGCTACTCTGGCGACGAAGTCAGTGATTGCTTTCTTTGACGGGCCGTCGTTCCAGGAGGGAAGCGAATCTTGAGCCAGCGCCAGCGGGAATTGCGTGATTGATACGAGCAATGCGATAAGAAAGGGCAATTTCGCTTTCATTGTTTTAGCTCCACTCAGAATTTTAAATCAAGCCGCACTCCCAGGATGACGCCGTCTTCGATGCGCTCCACCGATGACTTTAGCCACTGAAGATCGAATGTGAGATGAGCGGCGGGGGTGAGGGCGATGTTGTAGTAACCTTCCAGTCCCTGAGCATTGTCGTCGATGCCGAATAA
>DATAPK010000387.1:0-5855 GCA_036265245.1 Tepidisphaeraceae bacterium
AACCATCCTGCTCAGCAACGATTCTATTTCTTCGCCGGTCGCCGCCCGCTACGCCTGGGATCAAAACCCCCAAGCCAACCTATACAACACCGCCGGTCTCCCCGCCGGCACTTTCCGCACCGACCATTGGCCCCAATAATATGACCCTGTTTCAAAACCAATCTTCCCCTCAGACGCCGGGTCTGAGGTACCCCGAAGACCCGGATCATCGCGCAATCAATCCAAGAAGCGGCTCCTGTTTTGAACCAGACTCTAATCGTTGCGACCAACACTCTTTTTGAAGAAACGCGATATCTAAACCCGAATAGTCAGAGCGGTAGGGCGTTCATCTGCCCGATCAAATCCCCCGATAAATCCCCTCCTCATCCACATCCCCCGCGAACTCTTCAAAATCCATATTCGCAATCGATAGATTATTCTCCACCATCCCCATCGCCGCCGCCGCCACCCTGAACGTCCGCCCCGGCTGCTCACTCAAATCCACCACCACAATCGGATGATCCTCCTGCGAAAGGGCGGTCCCATCGATCAGAAACGCGATGATTCGCGGCGCACTCTCCGGCAGCAGCGAAAGCAATTGCTCCGCCGTCGCTCCCTCAAATTTCCGATCGCTCACCAAATCCACATTCGCCACAAAATCCTGATCGGGATCTTGAATAATTGCACAAAGCGATTCCCACGCAGCGTCGTCTAAAAAATCCGTCCGCACCGCCAGCGAATTTCCAGTCGCCGTTTCTTTCTTCTTTTTGGTTTTCGTTTTCTTCGGCTTGGCGTCTTCGACATCCACATCTTCGTCGATGTCGCCCATCAACTTCGTCCCCTTTTTGTGATCCGCTTTCGCGCCGGCCGCATCGCCCATCGCCTCTTTCGCCGCGCTGCGATTCAAATAAACATTCCCAAAATCCGGCTGAAGTTTCAGGGCTTTGTTGTAATCCTCGATCGCCCCCGCAAAATCTCCTTTTTCCCGCTTGATCTCCCCACGATTGTTCCATCCCGTCGCATCCTTCGGACTGATCTCGATCGCGCGTCCATAGTCCGCCAGCGCGCCGTCAAGATCGCCCATCGCATGCTTCACGCCCCCGCGATTGTTGTACACCTTCGGATGATCCGGCTTGATCTCGATGACCTTGTCGTAATCACCCAGCGCGCCCGCCAGGTCATTCTCCTTATGCCTCGCACTGCCGCGATTCAGCCACGCCGCCGCCAAACCCGGCTCAAGCTCAATCGCCCGCCCGAAATCCGCAATCGCGCCGCCCACATCTCCCATCCCCTGTTTCACCAATCCGCGATTATTAAAACCCGCCGCCCAATTCGGCTTCAGTTCCAGCGCTTTGTTGTAATCCGCCAGCGCGCTGTCTAATTTTCCGAGCTCCTTAAAAATGGGCGCACGATTGCTGTACGCATCGGTCATATCCGGCCTAAGCTCGATCGCTTTGCTAAAGTCCTCCAGCGCGCCTTTCAAATCCCATAATTTATTCCTCACAATCCCGCGATTCAGATACGCCTCCGCCGATTTCGGTTGCAGTTCAATCGCAAACCCAAAGTCCGCCTCCGCGCCGCGATGATCGCACATGGTTAATTTGATCAACCCGCGCGTGTTGAACACACCAAAGGATTTGGGATTCAGCGCAATCGCCCGATCGAAATCCGCCAGCGCCCCGGCCAGATCATTTTGCTTTCGCTTCAATACCCCGCGATTCGACCACGCCACCGCAAAGTCCGCCTTCAACTCAATCGCCTTCCCATAATCCGCCAGCGCTCCCGCCGCATCTCCCTTCAGGCGTTTAATCTCCCCGCGCGTGTTATATGCATCCGCCAAATCCGGCTTGAGCTGAATCACCTTGTCAAAATCCGCCAGCGCCCCATTCAAATCCCCTCGCACCCGCTTCAAATCGCCAAGATTCTTGATGAATAGATATGCCTCAGGCATCAGCTCGATCGCCCGCTCATAATCCCCCATGGCCCCCATCAGATCCCCCTTAATTTGCTTCACAAACCCCCGATTGTTGTACGCCACCGCCAGGTCCGGCTTGAGCTCAATCGCCTTCGTATAATCCCCAATGGCCCCCGCTAAATCCCCCTTAACGCGCTTCATTTCCCCCCGTTTGAAGTAATCCTCCGCCGTTTCATTTGGTGAATCAGCCATCCCCCCATTTTTACCGCCTCCCTCACTATTCCGTAAAGTTCCAGCCCCCCAGCAATCAAATGGATTACCCCTTTTTTTCGCTTGGAATTGACACTACCCCTCAAATCTGTATCGTTTTGACAGGTTTTGGTAACCCTTTTTGGGAGGTCATACACATGACGGAATACGATACCCTCAAGCGGCTAGTCGACGAAGCAGCTGAGGATGTAAGCAAGGCGATCGGTGGCAACAAGGCCGCCGGCACCCGCGTTCGCAAAAAAATGCAGGAAATCAAGGCCGCCGCGCAGGATGTTCGCAAGAAAATCCTCGAAGGCCGCGAGACGCCCGAAGCCGGGCAACCCGAGTAATCAGTGTTACAGCTTGTTTAAGCCAGAAGCCGCGGAGGCTTGTCCGTCGCTTCTGGCTTTTTTTAATCCCCACCTATGCCCCCCCAATTCCTCTTCGACCTCTCGCAGATCGACCTCACCCAAATCATGTTTGGGCCTGAAGCAATCCGCGAAATGAACCCGCATCGTGGCCAGATGGAAATGCTCAACGGCGTCATCTGGGCCGATCCCTCCAAGGACGAAATCCTCGGCTACAAGGACATCGGCGCCAACGAATTCTGGGTGGACGGGCATATTCCAGGCCGGCCGCTTTTCCCAGGCGTTCTGATGATTGAAACAGCCGCCCAGCTTGCCTCTTTTTACACCAAGAAATTCATCGGCTGGAAGGGTTTTGTCGGCTTCGGCGCCGCCGATAAGTGCCGCTTCCGCGCCCAGGTCGTGCCGGGCCAGCGGTTGCTCGTCCTGGCCAAGAAAATCTGGGAGCGGCATCGTCGAATCTATTGCCAGACACAGGGCATCGTGGATGGTCAACTCGTTTATGAGGGGGATATCGTCGGTACGCAGATGTAATAAGGGCCGGGCAGGAGAAAAAAGGAATATTTTCCTTGCCCCCGGATCGCCACCCCTTACAACTATCGAAAGGCACGGAATCGCCTATGTCGTTTTCACTTCTCCAAAAGCTGTGTGACATTCCCCTGGTTTTTATAGACGTGGAAACCACCGGCGCGACCGCCGAGTTTGGCGATCGCATTATCGAAGTGGGAATCGTTCGCATCGAGGGATGCAAGCGGGTCGCAGAATATGCGCAGCTTGTCGATCCCCAACGGCGAATCAGCCCCGGCGTGTGTGTGCTGACCGGCATTTCTCAGGCGATGGTGACCGGCCAGCCGACCTTTCAACAAATCCTTCCGCAAGTTTTGAAATTAATGCGTGGGGCGGCGGTGCTGGGACATAATGTCCGATTTGATCTTTCATTCTTAAACAAGGAATTTCGGCGCGCGGGGATGGAAATGGAAGGGGCGTTTGAGAATCCGCCGGTTTTCGACACGGTGCGGATCGCGCGCATGCGATTTGGTCGCGGCGGCAACGGCCTGCAACGCCTGGCGCCGCGCCTGGGCATTCAGCCCGTCGCCGCGCATCGCGCTTTGGCCGACGCGCAGACCACGCATCTGGTCTTTGAAAAGCTGATTGAACCGGTCGGCGGATGGCAAATTTGCATCGCCGACACCATCCGCGAGCAGGGTGGGCCGATCCATCTCTTGCCCGAATCTCGCGAAAGCCTGCTGCCGCTTGCGCTTGAAGAAGCGCTCGATCAGAGCCTGCCGGTGATGATGGAATACATCGACGCCAAGCAAAACCGCACGAATCGCGTTGTTCGGCCATTAAAAATTCACCGTCGAAATGGCGAGATGATCTTGATTGCGCACTGCGAGCTTCGCAACGGCGAGCGGACGTTCAAGATTGCGCGGATCGTCCGGCTGGAACGAGTTGGCGCGGTGGCGGAGGGGATCATCGACGCGATGTTGCCTGGGGACCTTTTCAATTCTCCGAAGACTGGCGCGTTATAGACACGCGTTACAAGCGACGCCGCTAAACGGGGCGATTCAGCAGGTCGAAACAGTGTCGTGGGGTGATGATGGGGCGGCCATCGAATTGTTGTAACGAGAGTAAGTCCTTATCGCCGGTTACAAGAACATCCGCGCCTGCAGCCAGTAGGGTGCCGAGGATTGCCAGATCGTTCGCATCGCGACAGGCGTCTTTTGCGACTTTTGAAGGCGGAACAATCGTCATGTGCTCGCGAAACAATGCGATTGCACGCCGGACTTTCTCCGGCGGAACGTGAAATTGTTTTGTCGCATGCTCTTCGAATTCTGAAAGAATAATTTCAGACACGAACAAAGCGTGTGTTTCGTTGTCGAGACAGGCATCGAGAAGGGCCTCGCAAACGCCGCGAGTAAAGAGAACCGAGAGCAGCACGTTCGTGTCGAAGACGATCTTCACGAGACGGCCTTGAAGACATCCTCATCGGTGAGGAAGCCGGATGCCTCGGCATAGGGACGCAATTCATCTCGAAGTTCCCGCAACTGCTCGGCAACCAGATAGCGGCGTAAAGAATCGCGCAAGATGTCACTGGCTGAGCGGTGCTGCCGCTTGCAAAGTTTTTCCAGCTTGGTTTGGAGGTCCGGCGGGATGCGAATGGTGACGGCGCTCATGTATGACATTGTATGACATCGACTAGCGACAGACAAGCGATAACAATTGTTTCATCGGAGGTGAAACTCACGGGAAGTCAGCGCGTAATATGGGACCTATGAGCTGTGCGATACGGGCTCGTGGCTTGACAGGATCGCCCAACGCGCATAGTTATCTCCCTCCCGCTCGCGGGGATTTGCCGATGGCGGGCGGAGCCTTGTTGAAGAGGAAGCATTGTGATTTCGGTCAAAGATCTGACCAAAGAATACGGCCAAACGCTGGCGGTCGATCATATCAGCTTTGAAGTGCCCAAGGGGCAGATCGTTGGATTCCTCGGCCCCAATGGGGCGGGCAAATCAACCACGCTGCGCATGCTCACCTGCTATCTGCCGCCCACCAGCGGCGGGGCGACGGTGAACGGGTTCGACATCTTTCACCAGTCTGAACAGGTGCGTCAGCATCTGGGTTATCTCCCTGAAAATGTACCGCTCTATACGGAAATGAAGGTCGAGGAATATCTCGATTTCCGCGGCCAGCTTCGCAAGATGCCACGCGCGGAGCGGCGAAAGCGGATTGATTATGTTTGCGAGCGATGCTGGCTGACGAATGTTCGCCGCAAAACGATCGGACATCTTTCCAAAGGATATCGCCAGCGCGTGGGGCTTGCGGATTCGCTTTTGCACAATCCGCCGGTGCTGATTCTGGATGAGCCGACGGTCGGCCTCGATCCGACGCAGATTCGCGAGACGCGAAAGCTGGTAACGGACCTTGGCGGCGATCACACGGTGATGCTTTCAACGCATATTCTGCCCGAGGTGGAGGCGGTGTGCGATCGGGCGATCATCATCGCCGGCGGAAAGATCGTCGCGCAGGGCACGCCTGAAGAATTGCGAGCGAGCCGGCGAATGCAGGCGCGCGTGCTGGTGGAATGCCGTGGGCCTGCGAAAGAAGTCGAGACCGCACTTTCGCGCGTGAGTGGGGTGCATTCGGTGGAAATCACCGACGGCCAGAGCGATGAGAAGTATGTCACCGCCGCGATTCGATCGAAGGATTCTTACGATGTTCGCGAAGAAGTGGCCAGAACAGTGATTCAGCATGGCTGGCCTCTGCGCGAAGTGAAGCTTGAGCAGACGACGCTCGAACAGTTCTTCGTGCAGGTGACGGCCAATCAGGCAGTAGCAAAAACAGAA
>DATAPK010000388.1:0-4700 GCA_036265245.1 Tepidisphaeraceae bacterium
TTTCGACCAGCACGTGCAAGCCGCGCTCCAGGGCGGCTTTGGCCTGGGCGTGATGGACATTTGGTGTGGTGCTTACGATGACACCATCAAGTCCCGCCAGATTCAGAAGTTCTTCCACGCGAGAACAGGCGTGTTTCACATCGAAGTCGCGCGCAATTCTTTCCGCTTTTGTTCCTTCGCGGCTTTGAACGGCCACCAGTTCCGCATCGGGATGAGATTTTATCGCGGGAATGTGAGCGGTTGTTGCCCACCAACCCGCGCCGATAATGGCAATGCGAGCTTTTTTCATGCTTCAAGTTTCGTAGGGAACCAACAACTCGCGCTTTAACTCGACGCCGAAACCGGGTTTCTGTGGATCGAGCGAAATCCTGCCGTTCACCGGCAGTGGCTCGCCTTTGAGCACGCTGAAAATTGGCTGAATCTCGGTGCCTTTACCAACGGAAAGATATTCCGCGTAAGGCGAATTGGTGTTGGCCATTACGAAATGATAATTATAAACGGATGAGCCGTGCGGAATGACCGGCATGTTATAGGGCTTGGCCATCGCGGCGATCCAACGGATGGGCGTGTAGCCGCCGCACCATTGCATCTCGGGTTGAATAATGTCGGTGGCGTGATGGTGAATGATGTCGTGAAATGCTTTGTAATGAAATTCGAGATTACCGGTCGCCAGCAGGATCGGCGAAATGCGGTCGCGCAGGATTCGGTTGCTCTCCGTGGCCCAGCCATTTTGGAGGGGGTCCTCGAACCACTTCACGTCGTAATCGCGCACGCGCTCGGCGACGCGCGAAGCGAATTCGATGTCCCACGAAAGGTAGCAATCGATCATGATCTCCATCTCATCACCCAGATCGCTTCGGAGTTTCGCGATGAGCCTCTCCATTTTTTTGATCCCTTCGCGTCCGCTTTCGACGCCCCACGGCGCGGCGATTTTGACACCCAGAAAACCGCAGTCGCGCCAGGCGTCCGCGTAATCGGGGTGAATGGTCGTATAGCAGGGAATTGTTTCCTTGGTTTGACCGCCGAGGATTTTATAGACCGGGAGCTTCTGGGCTTTTGCGACAAGATCATACAGCGCGATGTCCACGCCCGCCATCGCCATGCTGGTGGCCCCGCCGATACCGTAAGGTAACGTCGAGCGGTTCATCTGATCCCAGATCAACTCGATATTGAACGGGTCCTGTCCGATGACGAATCTTTTCAAGTGTTGGTCGACGATGCTGCAAGCGAAAGCGCCGCCACCGTAATTGGCGCAGAATCCGCTGAGTCCTTCATCAGTGAAAATCTCGATAACGAAAGGGTCCTGTCCGCCGCCCATCCAAAGAGAGCGAATGCGGGCGTACTTTGGATGCACCGACATCGGATTCGAGATGAGGGTCTGGGCTTGCCAGCCGCCGCCCCAGTATTGGGATTCGCCCTGAGCAGCGCCACGAGCGCCGGTATCACCGCTTTTGATAGTGTAGAGTTTGATGTCGGTGATTT
This sequence comes from Tepidisphaeraceae bacterium, assembly GCA_036265245.1. Classification (GTDB taxonomy): domain Bacteria; phylum Planctomycetota; class Phycisphaerae; order Tepidisphaerales; family Tepidisphaeraceae; genus DATAPK01. The sequence goes on from DATAPK010000388.1 coordinate 1,483, forward strand.
TCACTGGCAAAACTGTGGAGACAAACTCTCAAAGGCAACGCTAGGTGACAATGGACAGAATGACATACGGCGTGGACTTTTTGACGCGAGAAGGGAACTGATCACGGGACGTTTATTTATGTCGCCGGCTGCGGCTCCGCCATTGGCTCGGGGTCAGATTCAATTTCTGCTGAAAAAGCCGCGAAAAATAATGTTCATCCTCGAAGCCCGTCTGCATGGCGATTTCTTTGACGGAGAATTGAGTTTCAGCGAGAAGATTGCGGGCGCGAACCAGCCGGAGTTCAAGCAGGTACTGATGCGGCCCGAGGCCGGTATGGGCGGCAAAAGTGCCACGAAACCAGCGGTAACTGACCCCCAGTTCACGCGCCAAAAGCTTCATGTTCAGCGTGCCCGCGTATTCATTTTGAATGCGGGCGATCGCCGATTCGATGATGTTGGTATTTTGCGTTTCTCCGGCCGGTTGCGCTTGTTGAGCAGAGTAAAACAGGCCGAGCAGGTTCGCGGTGGCGCCGGCGAGGATTTGGTGGAGCGCTGGGCGGTTGGCGCGAATCGCATGCATCACTCGGCTGAATGTGGCGAGTACCGTGTCTTCGGCATTGATTTTGAGGATTGGATTTTTAGGCGAAATAAAACGATGCCGGAGCCATTGGCGGGCGGTTTCACCGTCAAAGCCGATCCAATGTTCATGCCAGCCGCTTTCCGGGTCGGGCGCGTAGCGGTGCCAAACTCCAGGGAAAAGCAGAAAAGCGTGGCCAGGTTCGATGGGGGCGGAAAATTTTCGTTCCGATTCAAAATTTCCTCGGCCGCTGGAAATGTAAACCAAGGCGAATCCTTCGAGGATCCGCCCCTGCTGCCAATCGAATGCAAAACCTTTCGGGTGACCGCTCGGCGGATAGAGTGTGTGAGGCGCGATGCGGGCTTCCCCGGCGGTAGTGATGTAAAGCCCCCAATTTTTGTCACGCCGGCTGATTGGAAAATAACGATAGAATGAAACGTCGCCGGATCTCACGGGAACGCGAGGTTTGATTGCTGTGCCAGCCAAGTCAAGCTTCCGGCTTTGCGAGGGCAATTTCTCCACCATAAATGTCATTTTATCCATTGTTGGTTCGGGGGGAGGCGCGGGATGATGCCTGCATAATCAAACGCAACCGTATACCATTAGACCCGATCCAAATTATGACCTCTCCTCGAATACTCCTTCGGAACTCCAGTCGTCTATTTCCGGCGGCAACCCTTTTGGCGCTTATGTTCACCACCGGTATGGCGCAGGCGCAAGTGACCAATCTGATCTACCAGGACACCTTCGCTCGCTCGGGACCGTTGAGCGGCTCAATGCCCGATACAGCGAACGCCACCGGCGCCAAATATATCGCGGGCCCGCTCGTTTATACGGGCACTTGGACCGATCAGAACGGCAACACCGAAAATGCCTGCTATTTCAGCAACAGCATCCCCGCTGTCCTGGGGCCGATTTTCAACGAAGCGTTCCTCCCGATTACCGTGCAAACCGGGCACGTCTATACCCTCTCGGCCTCCTTCCTGGTGAATACGAACTATAACGGCAATTACATGTTTCTCGCTTATGACACCTGTCCGTCGTTGCAGATAATTGCAAATAGCTGGTATGCAGGGATGCTCCTCCGTTCGACGAACAACCCCTACACCAGTGGCAACCTCCAGACCTTCGCGGGCGCTAACCAGGCGACGCCGGCCACCAATAACTTTACACCCAGCGGCACTCCATGGAACCCGCAGTTCATTACCTTAACGAGCGTTCTAAATTTGACCAACCCGGCGGCCATCACCGAGTACTGGTTCACCAACGGGGTGCCGTTCCGGACCAATGTCGTTGGAGCTAACATTGCAGGCGGGAATAACGGGATGTGGCCTCGCTACATCACGTTCGGCCAGAACAGTGCCGCCGGCTACGTGACCAACTTGACCTTTACGGATGTCGTTCCCTACCCCTCCGGGCCAACCATTCTTGAACAGCCCAATAACCTGAGCGCGCCGCAGGGGCAAACAGCCACGTTCTGGGTCAACGCCGTTGGCGCCCCGGACCCCGCTTACCAATGGATGACCAACAATGGCTCAGGCTGGGTGAACATACCCGGCGCTACCAACGCCACCTATACCACTCCTCCGCTTTCCTCGGCCTTAAACGGTTTGAACTACCAGGTCGAGCTTACCAACGTGGCGGGGCTGCTCGACAGCGATCCAGCGACTTTGACCGTGACAGCCGCCAGTCCGACGGTTTTTTCCGCGACAAAGACGACCAGCCCGACAAGCATCGTAGTCAATCTCTCCGGCGCGGTGGATCCGGCCACGAGCCTGAACGCCGCCAATTACACGCTGAACAACGGCGCCTCCGTGACTTCCGTCAACGCGGGAAGCGTGCCGAGCAGCGTGGTTCTGACGACTTCGGCCCTGGCACCAGGCGGTGCTTACAATCTTGCCGTTAAAAACGTTCAGGACCTGTTTGGCGATGTCATGGCGGCGAGCACCAACGCCGTGCTTCCGGCGGGTTTGGTGCTCGACTTGCGGGGGGATTCGGGCGTGGAGTTCGACGCCAGCGGCACCAGCGTGGCTCAATGGCTGGACCAGACCACCAACGGCAACAACGCCTTCCAATTTCTCGGCTGGAGGCAGAACGTCAGCGGCATCTCACGTCCCAGCACGACCACCCGCCCCACAGCCGGCACTCTCAACTCGCTGCCGGCGCTTACTTTCAACGCCGCCAACGTCACCTTCTTGCAGGTGGCCTCAACTCTCAGTGTTTCCATCAATACCAATCTGACGGTCTATTGCGTCGCCCAGGTTTCGGACACCGTGCAAAACCGGCATTTTATCAGCAAAAACGTGGGTAATCAACCGGGCTCATTCGAGCTGGATGCGGCCAGGGCCGCTTCCGGTACGCCAGTGGAGACGGATCTCCTTAGCGGGTCCGCAGGAAGCGGCGCCAATGGCCAGTTGGGGGGCTCCGGCATTGTCAGCGCGCCCCACGTTTTTGCGGCCACCCGGGCGTTCCAGACGATTTTTACCAATGCCTGGACAGCCGGCCTTTCCTTTCCTTCAGCACAAACGAATTGGTTTTACACCGCCAGCAACACCGTCTCCGTTTATCTTGATGGCATTGTCACCAAAACCGCCGCCGTCAACGAAGCCGCCCCTGGTTGCTTCGACGGCGGGGAGCCGGTTTATATTGGCACCCGGCAGGA
>DATAPK010000389.1:0-5010 GCA_036265245.1 Tepidisphaeraceae bacterium
CCGCTGCCCGCCTGAGAGGGCTTTGGGCTTGCGTTCGAGCAGATGCACAATATCCAGCACCTTGGCCGCCTCGGTCACCCGCTGTTCGATCTGCGCCTTGGGCATGCCACGCAGCTTCAGGCCGAAGGCCATGTTTTTGTAGACGGTCATGTGCGGATAGAGCGCGTAGTTCTGAAACACCATCGCGATATCCCGATCCTTCGGCGGAACGTCATTCACGACGCGATTGCCAATGCGGATCGTGCCGTCGCTGATCTCTTCGAGGCCCGCCACCATGCGCAGCGTGGTGCTCTTGCCGCAACCCGACGGGCCGACCAGAACCACAAACTCCTGGTCCTGGATGGCCAGATCGATCGCATCAACGGCTTTAATATCGCCCGGATAGATTTTGGAAACTTTATCGAGAAGGACTTGTGCCATAAATAATGTGTCCTGACACGACTGCCGCCTGAGTGGAGAAACGGGCGATTATTATACATTAAGTGGGTTTTGGGTCAAATTTTGGCACAAAAGTCATCGAAAACGACGCTGGGCAAAGAATCATGCCCGCTATTTCGCCGGAAGTGTCGCGGCTTGTTGCACCACACGATATCGCACCGGTGCCGGATAATCCTCCACCATCGTCAGCAGCCTAGGCCCGTTTCCTACCTGATTGCGGTCACCCATTTTATAGTTCACGCCCCAGGCTTTCAGTCGTCCCTCGATCGCGGAGATGAAATTGGGAATATAGAATGTGAACTGATGGCCGGATTGTCGGAACTCGGTCAATTGTCGCCGCATCGCCTGGCTCGCGTTGGTTTCCCATTTCATGCGGACGGCCGTCACGATGCCCGCATTCACTATAAGCAGCGCGACGAGAACCCAAGCAGTATTCAGCGCCCATCGCGAAGTCGCTGCCCAAAACACGAACACCGCGGGCAAGATGGACAACAACCATAGCTGTGGGCCGTAGCGCGCCCACCAAAAGTATGGGCTGCTCGCCAGCGATGCCACGATCGTCAACGCCACCAGAATCATCGCCGCACGTCCTGATGTGCGCTTCAGCAGAATCCATATCGCCAGCACAAAACTCAACAGCAACGCTCCGCTGAACCACGGCCCAAAACCCGCCACACGCGTTTCGTGGTAGTGGTAATAAAACAAATCCCCCCATCGCGCGGCGAACGGCCACATCAGTTTAGAATTGGGTTCTTTGTGGTAAGGCTGATTGCCGGGCTCACCGAAAGTGGCCAGCAACAGGCGAGAGAAACGATTGTGAGGCAGAAAATTCTTCGGCGTTTCCCACCGTTCGATGCCCTGCTTGCCCTGGTCATCCAGGCTGGGAAATGTCTTGCTGCCCGACTGGGGGTAGAATGGGTTGTAACGATAGATCGTGTTGATGACATACGGGTTGTAACCCCATACTCCGGCTCCCAGGAAAACCGCAAGCAGCATCAATCCGCAATAAGACAGCAACCATTTGCGTGCTCGCAACAGGCACCAGAGTCCGCCCGCGGCAAAGATAAAGCAGAGGAATACCAATCCGGTGAACTTCGCATTGATACTCACGATGGCCGCAAACAATCCAACCAAAATGACAGCTGGCTGTGGTTTGCGAAATGCACTGAAGATTGCGGCGGCCACCACTGTCAAAAACGACATCATGACGCCATCGACCATATAGGTCGTGATCTCACTCATCACCACGGGGTTCAGCGCTACCACCAAGGCGATCGCCACCGCGCGACTTCGCCGCATGCCGTAATCGAGCGCCGCCGCCAATGTTGCAAGACCCATTGCCGCCCATGAAATCACATTGATGCATTTTCCCAGTTCAATCTTGCCCGTCGCATCGTACATCGCCGCCGCCACATACCAGGGCCCCTTCGGATAATGTCGCACCCAGAGTTCAGCACTGGACGGTTCTGTAAACGTGCGAAATGGATCGGTCAAAGCATTCCAATCATTCGCAAGCGCATAAATGCCCGTCTGGTGATACCACTGCCCATCCCAGGAGAGGTCGAAGTAAAACGCGGAAAACGCAAGCCCCAATCCCACCACGACGAGTGCCCAAACCGGCGGCCAGATTCGCTCCCGACCTGCCAGCCCCATCCGCCGCCCCACGCGATCGCCCAAGAGCAGCGCTAATGCCAATCCCACCGGCGCCGCCCAAGCGATTCCTACACGGCCCATAAGCATGCAGAGCATCATGCCGGCCTGCGTTAAACATAAAAAACCCGCCAGGATTGCCGTCGTTACCCAGCAAATCCCCGCCAGCCGTTCGTTTTTCTCTGTCATGAATCTCCGCGCATTTCACAGCAAACAAACCAAGATGACAATATAATCCATATCACGCCTGGTCCCGTAGTAGGAATAAGTGACAATCCCCCTTCCCAGCGTTATCCTTCCCCGGTTTTCAACTGAGGCAGAATGAGCGACGAAATTAACGAACCCGAAACCGCCGAAAATATCATCGAACAGAGCGCTGAGACGATCGAGGCCCCGCACGTCACCTCGCGGGCGGATCTGACGCAGATTCAGCAGCATGCCAACACGCTGCTTCAAGCCCTGGAGAAAGTCCCTGACGGCGACATGGTTGGCGAGATCGTCGATAGCGCCCTGAAGCTCCTTCGCGATCAAACCAATCGCGGCGACATCAAGCTGATCAACAAATCGTTTAAGGAGCTTCGATACGCGCTGCGAATCTTCGCCCCCTATCGCGATTTCAGGAAGGTGAGCATCTTTGGTTCGGCGCGCACGCCGGAGACGGATCAGGATTACCAGCAGGCGGCGCAATTCGGCAAGATCATGGCCGACGCGGGGTGGATGGTGATCACCGGCGCGGGCGGCGGAATCATGGCGGCTGGGCATGGCGGCGCGGGCAAGGACCCGTCCTTTGGCCTGGCGATCCGACTTCCCTTTGAGCAAAAGACCAACCCGTTCATCGAAGGCGATCCCAAGCTGATCAACTTCAAATACTTTTTCACCCGCAAGCTGATGTTCGTGCGATCCAGCCACGCAATCACCTGCTTCCCCGGCGGATTCGGGACGATGGATGAGGGCTTTGAAGTGCTGACCCTCGTCCAGACCGGCAAGAGCGTGCCTACGCCGATCGTCTTTATCGATCGACCTGGCGGCAGCTTCTGGAAGAGTTGGCAGGATTATGTTGAGAAGCATCTGCTGGGCAGAGGGCTCATCAGCCCGGAGGATTTGCACCTGTACAAAATCACCGACAACGTCGAAGCCGCCGCCGACGAAGTGAAAAAGTTCTACAGCAACTATCACTCCCTGCGTTACGCCCGCGAAGATGTCGTGTTGCGACTGCAACGTAAGCCAAACGAAGCGCAGTTAGCCGAGATCAACGAAAAATGGGCCGATATCAACAAGCGGGGCAAATTCACCGTGACACAGCAATTGCCGGTCGAACGCGACGAGCCCGCTCTCAAAGATCTGCATCGCTTGGTCTTCGCGTTCAATCGCAAGGATCATGGGCGGCTGAGGATGTTGATTAATTATCTGAATGAACTGCCGGCGTGAGCGAACCGAATGTAATTCATCGCAAATCAAGCAGAAACTTAATGCGCCTCTCAACCTCGGCCAACGTCGCTGGGCGTAGCGATCCATATCGCTTCCCGAATCGCTCTCTTGCAATGGTTCGAATTTGGTCGCAAATGATGTAGCTGACTTGTGACAAACCGCCCTCTGGAGGGTGAACGGGCAAAAATGTCCGGAACGGCCTGGCGCGAGTGGTAATCGGAATGATTGTCAGCAGGTCATACGATCCGTGATTGAATATATCGTTCGAAATGACGAGTACGGGCCTGGATCGCCCTTGCTCGTGACCGCGCACGGGCTCCAATTCAGCTCGCCAGATTTCACCACGTGACGGTGACGCCATCAGAGGTCTTTCATTCCATCGCGGTTAGTGTTGTCCCAGGCGGCCATCTCTTTTTTAAATTCGGCAAGTGCCTTGGGATTTTTCTTGAACGCCGCGTAGTCCGCCTCCGCACCTTCCAGATAAAGACGGCGTTGCCGGTCCTGAATTGCCTCTTCCAAAACATCCTGAATTGATTGCCCGGTTAAGGCCGCCAATTCTTTAAGGGCGCGATGAGAAGTCGGGCGGATTCTAATTGTCGTGGCAGCCATAAAGCCTCAAACGTTTAATCGACCAGATTATACAATCCCTGCATGCAAAAATGAATACATTTTTGCATGCTTTATTGATCTTCTCGCTCGGCGATGATCTTCTTCCCCGCCGGGCAATGCGGAAGCAGCGGACATTCTTCGCACTTTGGCTTCCTCGCCTGGCAAATCTTTCGGCCGTGAAAAATCAACAGGTGCGACCAGATCGTCCAATCCGCCTGCGGCACGACCTGCATTAAGTCCTGCTCGATCTTCACCGCGTCCGTCGCGTGGTCGGTTAAATCCAGGCGATTGCTCAATCGCGTGACGTGCGTATCCACCACCACGCCGACGTTTTGGCCAAACGCGTTGCCGAGCACGACATTGGCTGTCTTTCGGCCCACGCCGGCGAGATCGACCAATTCTTCCATCGTCTGGGGCACTTTGCCGTCATGCTTATTCAGCAGCGACTGCGCCATCGCCCGAATGCTCTTCGCCTTATTGCGATAAAAGCCGGTGGATTGGATCTCCTTCTCCAGCTTTTCCTGCGGCACGCGTGCGTAATCCTTGGCCGAGCGATATTTCTTGAACAGTGTCTTGGTGACGATGTTCACCCGGTCGTCCGTACACTGCGCCGACAGGATCGTCGCCACCAGAAGCTCCAAAGGCGTGCAATGATCCAGGCTGCACTTCGCTCCCGGATAAAGTTGCTTCAGCAGGGGCAGAACCTTTGCGACGCGCTCGCGACGAGTTTGGATTTTTTTGGAGATGCGAGGAATTTTTGACATTGGATTTGGTTTTACGCTTGCGGCTTCGCGAATCAATAACTGTCCCATCGCGTGACCTGATTCGCGAAGCCGCAAGCGGCGTAAGGAGATTATGGGGTTGAGAAAGTAAACGTCGTTCCCG
>DATAPK010000390.1:0-4145 GCA_036265245.1 Tepidisphaeraceae bacterium
ACGGCTTTGGGGTGGTCAAACTGGAATACCGCGGGCGGAAAAATTACGGGCGAGAATACTTTTGGAGGTGAGCATCATGTGGAATTTCAGAGAAATCCATTTCCGGGTGTGCAACGCGATATGACTTTCGCCCGGCGGGGCGAGGTCACGCGAGAATCTGTTGCTGCAAACGGTGCGGTTCTTGTTCCACCAGACGATGCAGAACAGGTTCAGCAGAAATTGATTCGTGAGCGAGTTGATTCGGGTGTGGATCGTAAACAGGCGGAGAATGCGCCGGCGGCGCCGAGGTTTTATGTGGGGGCGCTTGTTACCACCGAAGAGAGCGGCAAGCCGGGCCAATCGAACAAAGATGTGGACTTGTATTATAAACCCACGGAGGTGGGCGATCTCACGATAGCAGGGAAAGGGGATGTTGGGCTCATCACGAACGGCCCGATACAGCTCGGGACTACCGGGCTTACGGAGTTTGACGCAAGGAATAGAAGGGTTGCGGGGCATGACTTTACCGCGCTTGCGGACGTGCCTTCGCTGGAGACTCCGAAAGAGAAGAATGAGAAGGTTGGATTTGCCATCGCGGACCAAAATGGCGCGAGTGCGCCCGGAGCGGCGGCTCAGCCGGTGGAGCAGAATGCGCCGCGGCCGGCACCGACGACGCAGGGGATTGAGCGGAAGGTGATTCGCAACGGCGATATTGAGTTTGAAGTGGATAGTTTTGATTCGGCGACGATGACGATCACGAAGATCGCGAAGGAAGAGCAGGGATATATCGCGACGACCAATTCGGAGAAGCTGCCGAATGGGAAGGTGAAGGGCGTGATCGTGGTGCGGGTTGCGCCGGATCATTTGGATACGCTGGTGATGAAGCTACGGGCGCTGGGGGATTTGAAGAGCCAGAATCTGACGGCGCAGGATGTGACCAAGCAATACACGGATTCGGCGAGCGAGTTGCGGGCGGCGCGGGCGATGGAGGATCGGCTGCTGAACATCATCAAGACCAGCCAGGGACAGATTAAGGATTTGCTGGCGGTGGAGAAGGAGCTGGCGACGTGGCGGGGAAAGATTGAAACACTGGAAGGGCAGCTTCGGTATTACGACAGCCTGGTGGCGCAATCGACGCTGAATATTTCGCTGTATGAGCGGGACATCAAGACGGCGGCGACGACGAAGGAGCAGGAAAATGTGGACATGGGGGTGGAGGCGGAGGATGTGGAGACGGCGCGGGCGAACGCGATCAAGGCGATCGATAATGCGAAGGGGCGGATTGTTGAATCGGAATTGAAGAAGCTGGATGCGGGGGAGTTGGCGGCGAAGATTGTGGCGGAGATTTCGCCGGATGCTTCTGGGCCGGCGATCGACCGGTTGAAGCAGCTTGGGAAGGTGGCGCGGCTGGAAATTACCCGCGCGCAGACGACGGCGAATGGCCAGCCGCCGCTGCCGGGGACGAAGCTGGAGCGCGGCGAGACGCATTTGGTGCTTTCGCTTTACAACCTGGCGAATGTGGCGCCGCGAGAGACGAGCAATCTCACGCTGGCGGCGGAGAATGTGGAGCAGGCGTATCAAACGATCGCGGCGCGGGTCACGAAATCAGGCGGGCGGGTTGTTACGAGCAATCTCAATCGTCAAACGGCTGAGCAAACAAGCGGCGTGATTCAGTTTGAGGTGAAAGAGGCGGACAGCGAGACGTCGCTGAGTGAGATCCGCAAAGTGGGTGAGGTCACGCGGCTGACGGTGGCGCAGAATCCGGATACGAACAATGTGACGGCGGCGAAGCGCGGGTTCAATGTGCAGATTGTGTCGCTGGCGTCGATGCTGCCGCGCGAGGTGAACAATCGCACGCTCTCAAGCGGCGATGTGGATGGATCGTTTAAGAATTTGTTAGACGCGCTGCGAGGGGCTAATGCGCGGGTTGTGGTTTCGCACACCGAGGATGTGGGGCAGGGGCAGCGAACGGGGTATTTGGATTTTGAGATTGCGCGGCCGCAGTTGGATGCGGTTGAGAAGTCGCTGGCGGCGGCGGGGGAGACGGTGGATCGGAGCGTCAACACATCGGCGAATGCGGATAACGTGAGCGATGCGAAGGTGCAATTTAAGTTGAAGATCGTGGCGGCGGCGACGTTGCCGGCGAGGGAGATTCATGAGCTGGCGATTGAAACCGGCGATGTGGATGCGGCGGCGCAGGGATTGCAAAACGCAGCGAAGTCGATTGGTGGAAAGATTGTGGATTCAAATTTTTCGAAGGATGAGCATGGGCAGACGGCGAGGCTGATTGTGGAGGTTCCACTGTCGGCGGCGAATCAGATGGTGGCGGCGGCGAAGCAGCTTGGGACGGTTCGCGGCAGCCGGGAATCGACCAATCAGCAGGCGCCGACGGGAGAGACATCACGGGCGCGTGTTGAGGTGACACTGGCGAGCGGGGATTTTCTGGTGGCGCCGGAGAACGGATTTTTTGCGACGATCCGGCACGGACTGGCGACGAGTTTTGCGGGGCTGATGTGGAGTTTGCAGTTGATTGTGATTGGGTTGTGCCTGGTTGGGCCCTGGGTGCTGCTGGTGTGGGGCGGGGTGAAATGGTGGAGGCGAGCGAGGCGGAAAACGGGAGTTGTGTCGGGTTGAGGATGGAGAAGAGACCGCGAAGGCGCGAAGGCACGATGGCGCGAAGGGGCCGCGAAGAAATGGACATCCTCCGATTTCCCTTCGTGAGTTTGTGATTACGCGGTTTCTTGTTTTGAGATAAAAAAGGGGCAAATCGGATATAACCAACGCGATGTTGTCAATGCGACAGCGAATGGTGGCGGCGCTCTTGCTGATTTCGCACGGAGTGTTGTTTTCGTATTGCGCGGTTCGCAAGAGCATTTGCATTGATGAAGGAGCGCATCTGGCGGCGGGAGTCGCATATCTGCGGTGGGGAGAATTCAGCATTTATGATTTGAGCCCGCCGCTGATGCGCATGTGGGATGCGCTGCCGGCGATGTTGTCGGGGCCGAATATTCCAATGGCTAAACCATTACGATCGATACTGCCGGGGTCGCGGCACTGGACTTATTTTGAGCAATTTCAGGAGGCGAATCTTCATGCATTACACCGTTATGTGCTGATGGGGCGGTTCATGCAGTTGCCGATTTCACTGGGTCTGGCGGTGGGATTGTTTATCGTTGCGCGGCGGATGTATGGGTGCTGGGCGGGGTTAATGGCGATGAGCGTGTATTGCCTCGATCCGAATGTGCTGGCATTTGCGAGCACGGTGGGGACGGATCTGGGACTGGCGGCGGCGTTGTTCCTGGCGGTGAGCGCGTGGATCAAATTCCTGAAGACGGGAAATAAATCAGCGCTGTTGATTGCAGCGCTGGCGGTGGGCGCGGCGCACGCGATTAAGTTCAACGCGCTTCTGATTTGGCCGGTGCTGGTGGCGGGGATTTTTATCTGGCGACGGACGCGCGAGGGATTGATCGGGCTGATTATCGTGGCAGTGGTTTGCTATGTGACGGTGAATTTGAGTTATGGATTTCAGTTGTGGGGCAGGCCAATGAGCCGATTCCATTTTGAGTCGCAGCTCATGCAGGGGGTGCAACATCATTTGCCGTTGAACTTGCGTGTACCGCTGCCGCAATATCTGGTGGAAGGATTCGACGCGCAAAAGTGGGAGGCGGATGGAGTGTATATCAGCACGCTGTTTGGCAAGGCGCAATTCGGTGGAGATTGGCGATATTACCCGTGGATGCTGCTGTGCAAGACGCCGATTGCGGGGCTGGTGCTGCTGGCGTGTTGTGTTGGTTCGTTCTTCAGGAAATATCCAGACAGGAGGGAGATTCCGTTTCTGCTGATCGTCGTTGCCATCGGCATTGGAATGGTGACGGCGGCGAAGATCAATATCGGTTTGCGGTATTTGCTGCCGGCGTATCCGGCGATGATGGTGCTGTATGGGAGATTGGCTGCGAAGCGATGGTGGTGGCTGATCGGGATGATGGCAATTGAAGTGGGAATCGCAGCGCCGCGGTTTCAGTCTTATAAAAATATCGCGGCGATGCGCGCTTCGGTGCCGGATCAGGATAACGGGCAATCCCTGATCGAACTGAGCGACTGGATAAAGGAAAAACATCTGGATGAGATCACGCTGCTGTCGATGGGATGGGTTAATCCAGTGATTT
>DATAPK010000391.1:0-7702 GCA_036265245.1 Tepidisphaeraceae bacterium
TCACCCGTCGGCGTCGCGATCGAATAACTGAGATAGCCCTGCCCGCCTAAACCCAATCCCGCCATGCTCGCGCCGTTTACGACGAACAGCGTCACGTTCGCGAGTTGGCCGAACTTCGTGATCGTCTGAAGATTGCGCGAGTGAATCAGCGCCGTGTGCCGATAGCCGTGCTCGCTTTCGATCGCGCGGTCGATCGCCTCGTCGACATTCCGCACGCGCACGAACGGAACGAACGGCATCATCTGTTCTTCCTGCACGAACGGATGATCGAATTTCGTCTCGCCAATCAAAATCTGCGTCGCCGGCGGCACGCGCACACCCGCGGCTTCCGCCAGCACGCTCGCATCCTTCCCCACATAATCCTTATGCACGTGCGGCTTATTCTCTTTGTCCCACGTAAACGCTTTTTTCGTCAGTGCCTCGATCTGAGCACTGTTCAAAATATACGCGCCATGATGTTCCATCGTGCTCATCAGCTTGTCGAAGATCGCTTCAACCGCGAAGACCTGCTTCTCGCCGATGCAGAGGAGATTGTTGTCGTAAGCCGCGCCTTTGACGATCGACTCCGCCGTGTTTTTGAGACACGCGGTTTCATCCACCACCACCGGCGGATTGCCCGGCCCGGCGACGATCGCACGCTTCTTCGACTGCAACGCCGCCCGCGCCACCGCAGGGCCGCCAGTCACCACCAGCAGCGAGACATCCCGATGTTGAAAGATTTCTTCCGCAGTGCGAAGTGTCGGCGGAACCACACACGTTACCAGATGTTCGATTCCAAATTTCGCCGCGATTGCTTTGTTGTATTCCCGTACCGCATGGGCCGCACAGTTCACGCCCGAAGGATGCGCGTTGGCAACAATCGCATTCCCCGACGCCACCATATTGATCACGTTCGCTGTCAACGTCGGCACGCTGTGAGTCACCGGCGTGATAATCCCGATCACGCCAAACGGCGCAAATTCTTCCAGGCAAACGCCATTTGTCCCGCTGTTCGCCTGTGTCTTCAAAAATTCCACCCCTGGCACGAGTTCCAGAATCTGCAGCTTCTCGATCTTATGATCCAGCCGCCCGATCTTCGTCTCGTCAAACTCCATCTTGCCCCACGCCTGGGCATTGTCCTTCGCCATCTTCTTGACGAGCTTCACGATCGCATCGCGATCATCGAGCGAAAGCTTCGCGAGCTTTTTCTGCGAATCCGTTGCTGCGGCAACCGCGTCATCGACATTCGAGAAGATGCCATATCTTCCATCTCCCGCCGCTTGCGGCTTAGCGCTGCCGCTATGCTCTGCTTCGCGGCGCTTTCCCTCGTTCACCGCAGCCTCTTCGCCAACTCGAACGCCCGCCCCTTGCGAGCCGAGCTTCCGCATCACTTCCGCGATCACATCTTGTACAAGTGCCTGGTTCATTGATTAGTCCTTAGCACTCAATCTTTCGCCTGAAAAAACATCTTCCCCGCATACGTCGCGTTGTCGACGATCCCCACAATCACCGCGTCAGCGGGCAGATTCTTCGTCACATCTGTCATCCGCGCGCTGGAGCCTTGCACCACCAGCACCAACTGACCTTCGCCAGCGCCAACCACATCAATCGCCACAATCGCGCGGCCGGTATTTCCCAGCGACGCCGGACTTCCGCCGTCGTCATACTTGACGTTCAGCGGCTCGACGATGACCAGCTTTTGGCCATTCAGCGCCTTGTCCTTTTGTGATGCAACAACGTTGCCGGTGATCTTTGCGAGAAACATGGGGCTCCTTAATGACGAATGACCAAACCCGAATGACCAATGAATGACGAATGACCAAGTCCAAATGAAGATTCGTCATTCGGATTTGGGATTTGATTGGTCATTCTGGTTTGGGCATTGGTCATTGCTCATCATCCCATCTTCGACACGTCGCCATGTGGCCGTGCGATCACATGCACCGAGACCACCTCTCCCACGCGACCTGCCGCCTCCGCGCCGGCATCCACCGCCGCGCGAACCGCCGCCACATCACCTTGCAGAGTGATCGCGACCAATCCGCTGCCGACCTTGTGCTGCTCGACGAACGTCACATTCGCCGCTTTGAGTGCTGCGTCGCATGCTTCGACCGCCGCGACAATGCCCTTGGTTTCGATCAATCCGATAGCTTCACCGTTTGCCATATTTGCTCCAATTAGTTTGCTTTTAAAACTGCTTCCGTCTGCCGCGCTACGATCAGTTCCTCATTAGTCGGCACGACCCAGATTTCCACATTCGATTCCACGCTGCTGATTTTCATTTCCTGGCCGCGCGATTGATTCTTTGCGCGATCCAGCACAATGTTCGCCCATTCCATATTCCGGCAAATCGCTTCGCGGACGGCCACTCCGTTCTCGCCAATGCCCGCAGTGAAAACCAACGCATCGCATCCGCCCAGCGCCACGAGGTATGCCCCAATGTAATGCCTCACTGATTCCACAAACGCATCGATCGCCAGCTTCGCCCGTGCATTGCCGCTCGCGGCTTCGCGTTCGATATCCCGCATATCCGGCGAAACGCCGCTGATCCCCAGCAAGCCACTTTCCTTGCCAAGCTTTTTCAAAACATCTTCGACGTTCATGTTGTGCTTGAGCAGGCGCTGCAACGCGAACGTGTCAAAATCGCCAACGCGATTGCACTGCGGCAATCCCGTCTGCGGCGTCAGCCCCATGCTCGTCGCGATGCTCTTTCCATTCTCAATCGCACAAATGCTCGATGATCCACCCAGATGACACGAGATCACTCGCCGGGCGCCATCCTTCCCGAGCAACTCCTGCATTCGCGTCGCGATATAGCGATGCGACGCGCCGTGAAACCCATACCTGCGAATGCCGAGCTTTTCAGTCCACTCAAACGGAATTGCGTAAGTCTGTCTCGCCGCCGGGATCGTCTGATGAAAAGCCGTCTCAAACGCGGCCACCTGCGGCGTGCCAGGCAGCTTCTGCGAAAATGCCCGCATCGCCGCGATGTAACACGGGTTGTGCGCCGGCGCGATGTCCGCAAACTGTTCCATCGTCGCAATCACCTCATCGCTCACTCGCACCGCGCCACTGATCGGCCCGCCGTGCACTGCCTTAAACCCAATCGCATCCGGTTTTTTTGGCAGCTCCTTCAAAATCTGATCGATCACTTCGCCATGGTTTTTGTATGGCGCGCCCGCTTGTCCTATCCGCTCATACCCCCCGCGCGCGATCACATCACCGTCCTGCTCCATATCCATGAGCTTGAACTTAAAACTAGTAGACCCGAGGTTGGCGACGAGGATCAGCATGATCAAGAAACGATGAACGATGAATTATGAACGATCAACGAAATTCACTTCATCGTTCATCGTTCCAACTTCATCGTTTCCTCACGCTCCAAACCCCGCGAGCAAATCCGGATGTGGCCGGGCGATCACATGCGATGCGATCAACTCGCCAACCTTGCCGGCCGCATCCGCGCCAGCATCAACGGCTGCTTTCACCGAACCCACATCGCCGCGAACGATCGTCGTCACAAACGCGCCGCCGATCTGGATCGTCTTCACGACCTCAACATTCGCCGCCTTGCACATCGCATCGGTCGCCTCAACCAGGCCTGTCCAGCCCTTGGTTTCGATCATGCCGATAGCCGTTCCATTACCTTCTGCCATGAGATTCTCCGAATTCAGAACTATTGACGAACTCAGATTTCTGATCTGTGTTCATCTGTGTTTATCTGTGGTTTTACTTCTTCACCGGTGCCGCGGTGCCAGGGATTTTCTTCTTCGGCATCATTCCGCCGAGTTCATCGTGCGGGCGCGGGATGACGTGAACCGAAACCACCGTGCCGACGCGTCCGGCTGCTTCAGCGCCGGCGTCGATCGCCGCCTTCACGGCTGCAACGTCGCCCTTCACGAACGCCGTCACCATGCCGCTGCCGGCCTTGTCCCAGCCCATCATTTCTACATTTGCCGCCTTCAGCATCGCGTCGGTCCCTTCCATCAGGGAAACCAAACCCTTGCATTCCAGCAGACCCAGTGCTTCGCTTGCCATGTCGTTCCTTTCAAATTTTGGATTTTGGATTTTGGATTGCGTTGCCGCTTTCCAAATCCAAAATCCGAATTCCAAAATCCAAAATTACTTAATCAGTTCCATCTTCGTCGCCGATTCCAGATCGCACGCGTTGCCTTCGTCGGTATCGATATGCACTTCAAGAACCACCTTGGGGTGATAGCGCACCTTCACACGATCGAATGTCACGCCGCAGGGACCGTCGATTTTCAATTTGAGATAGTCGCCGTCTTTCACGCCGTAGTAATTCATGTCTTCTGTGGACATGTGAGCGTGACGCTCGGCTCGAATAACACCCTGATTCAGCGTGATCGCGCCTTTTGGCCCAAGAATCGTAATGCCAGTCGTGCCTTCGTGATTGCCACTGATCCGCAGCGGCAAATCAATGCCGAGATAAACACCGTCGGTGTAACTCAGTTCAACCTGCGTATAGTTTCGCGTTGGTCCGAGGATGCGCACATTCGGAATCACGCGCTGCCTCGGCCCGACGAGCGTCACTAATTGCTCCGACGCAAATTCGCCTTCCTGATACAAATCTTTCAGCTTCGTGAGCTTCGCCCCTTTGCCGAAAAGAATTTCCAGATTCTCAGGCGAGACGTGCATATGGCGGGCGGAGACGTTGACGACCAATGGGTTGGGCTGTCCGCCCCGACTCACCGATCCCACGCCTTCACGCACCGGTGGCGGGCTAATCTGCCCGGCAAGACGCTGCTTCAGCACCTCGCGCACCAATCGCTCAACCTCTCGCCGCTCTAATCGTTGTGTTGCATTGGCTACCATATTCGTTCGGGAATATGCACAAAATTCCAGAATTTGTCAAATCATTTCAAAATAATTCACAAGATGTTAGTAATTGACCGTAAGATGATTAAGGATAATTACTTACATTCCGTGATATTCGCAGGCAGAGGTGCAGGTTTCGTGGACAATGATGGTTGAAAGGAGGGGCAGGGCGGGGGAAAGGGCTTCCCAAAGCCACTTTGCGATGTTTTCGCTGGTGGGATTTGAAAGGCCGGGGATTTCGTTCAGATAGTAGTGATCGAGCTTTTTGACGATGGGGTCGGCGGCTTTTTTGATGTCGCCGTAGTCGATCAGATATCCCTTGGCGGGGTCGACTTCGCCTTCGACGATGACGTCGAAGCGGAAGGAGTGGCCGTGGAGGCGGCGGCACTTGTGGCCGTCGGGGAAGGTCGGCAGGTCGTGGGCGGCCTCGAAGTGGAAGGTTTTGGTCAATCGAACGTGCATGACTTGTAGTTTCTTCTCCGCGTTTGTCTCTGCGGGCTTCGCGCTTCCGCGTTGCATCTCTTCGGAAATTTATCAAAAGCAAACGCCCGCGAGCTTTGGGCCGCGGGCGTTGCTCGTTTCACTCTGCTCGATCGGGATTAACGCTTGGAGAACTGGAAGCGTCGGCGGGCGCCGCGCTGGCCATATTTCTTGCGTTCTTTCATTCGGCTGTCGCGAGTGAGGAAGCCGCCGCCGCGTAGGGCGACTTCATGGGCGTTGTCGTACTTGGCGAGGGCACGGCCGAGGCCCATGACGATGGCGCCGGCCTGGCCGGTGGGGCCGCCGCCGGTGGCGTTGACCCATACATCCATTTTGCCGCCGGTGTTGGTGACTTCGAGTGGGCCGAAGATCGCCTTGCGATCGCGTTCGGCGGTGAGGTATTCGTTGAGGGTTCGGCCGTTGATTTCGATCTTGCCGGAGCCTGGTGCGATTCGCACACGGGCGCAGGCGCTTTTGCGTCGGCCGACGCCCCAGACGTAGCTGGGCTTGGCTTTTTTCGGGGCTTCTGTTGTCTCTGTTGTGGCTTGGTCGGACATAGTTCACATTTTGGATTTTGGATTTTTGATTGGGGATTTAATCCAAAATCCGCAATCCAAAATCCAAAATCGAAACCTTATGCAAGTTTTAATTCCTTCGGACGCTGGGCGCTGTGCGGGTGCTCGGTGCCGTTGTAGATTTTGAGCTTGGTCAGCATGTTCCGGCCGAGCTTGTTCTTGGGGAGCATGCGCTTGACCGCGAGTTGAATGACGCGCTCGGGGTGAAGCTGATTCATGCGCTTATATGAATAGAGATGGCGACCGCCGGGGTAGCGCGAGTAGGTGTCGTACTCAATGACGTCGGCCTTTTTGCCGGTGACTTTGATTTTGTCGGCGTTGAGGACGATGACAAAATCGCCGGTGTCGACGTGGGGAGTGTAGGTCGGCTTGGTCTTGCCTTGCAGGATCATGGCGATCTTGGCGGCGAGGCGGCCGAGCACCTTGTCGGTGGCGTCGACGACATGCCAATCCATCTGAATTTCGCCCGGCTTGGGCGTATACGTACTCATGGGCGATCCTTCAATAGCTTTCGGGTTATCGAAACATCCGACGAGGGGGGCGCATCGGCGTCCGCCGCGAAGGGACGGAAAGTTTAGCGGCCATGCGTTTTGTGTCAAGCGGAAGGGGTTTTTCCGATCAAAATGATTCATGGCGGCCGTTGTGTAAAGATTTCTTATTCCTTGCGGGAATTTGGGTTCCAGGGGTTCCTTGCGGTGCATAGTATGCAGGTTTCCAGCGATTTGGTGATCCAGCGGGTATGAGGATAGGTGACCTGAATCGCGCAGTTTGAAAGGGACAACGTGGTGGAACAGACGTTTTTGGGCGCGGAATCCGCGCTTTTGGAACTTCGTGGACGGCCCATCCTGGTGACGGGCGGCGGCGGCTTTGTGGGCACGCATTTGTGTCGCCGCGCGCTTGAGGCCGGGGCGGAAGTTCATGCCATTGGACGGAGCCTGGGTTCTCCCAATGCTGGCGGCGATGAATCTGACGCTGCTGATCTCTCGCCGAAGGTGATTCAGCATCGGGCGGATCTGGCAGAGTTTGAGGATGCGGCGGAGGTGATTCGCCGGATTCGGCCGGAGTATGTGTTTCACCTGGCGGGGTATCCGTTTGCATCGCGCAAGCCTGAGGCGATCCAGCCGGCGTTGCGATCCAATCTTTTGACGACTGTTAATCTGCTGAGTGCGATCTCGGAGCACGGCGAGAGATGTAAGCGCGTGGTGATGGTTGGCTCGCTGGAAGAACCGACCGGTGACAGCGCGGAGATCGTGCCGTCGTCTCCATACGCGGCGTCGAAGTTTGCGGCGACTTGTTATGCGCGGATGTTTCATGCGCTTTACAACGTGCCGATTGTCGTGGCGCGGACGTTCATGATTTATGGATCGGGGCAGCGCGATCTGAGCAAATTGATTCCTTATGTGACGTCTAGTTTGCTGCGTGGCGAATCGCCGAAACTTTCTTCGGGGGCTCGGCCTGTGGATTGGATTCATGTGCAGGATGTGGCGGATGGGTTGATCGCGATGGCGCTGGCGCCGGGCGTGGAGGGGCAGACAATTGATTTGGGGACGGGCGAGTTGACGACGGTTCGCGATGTGGCGGTGACGCTGGCGGAGTTGCTTGATACGGCGGCGAAGCCGCTGCTGGGGGCGTTGCCGGATCGGCCGATGGAGCAATGCCGGCGGGCGGATGTGGAGCAGACGGCGGCGCGGACGGGTTGGCGGCCACAGATTCCGCTCCGCGAGGGATTGCAGCGGACGGTGGAGTGGTATCGACAGGAGTTGCCGCGATTGATGGTGGTGGGGGCGGTGGTGGCGGGGTTGATAGCGAGTTTGAGTGATTTGGATTGG
>DATAPK010000392.1:0-6783 GCA_036265245.1 Tepidisphaeraceae bacterium
AGGCTGATATCGGTCGATGAGATCCTGGCAGCGGAGAAACCACTTCTCCGCAAACCCTGGATTCATCGACGGCGGATTCTCGTTCCAAACCCTGTCATTGGAACTGTGCCAGCGATTGGCCTCGGCAATCGATTTGATTCCATCCGGCATTACTAGGTTGCGGCCGCCTCCATACAAATCGGCCGGATCGAGACCTTCCCACCACTTTCCCTTACCATCTTCCTTCGTGAGCGTGTAGGCGTCGTATCGCTCGCCCGCATTGGGGCCTTCAGGATCATAGTCGTAAGCCGTTTGAAACCAATGCCATGAATGGGCTGAGTGATTGCTCACACCAAAACGCATGCCGTTGTCGCGAACGATCTTTGCCCATATTCCGACAATATCTTTTTTCGGGCCGAGGTTGAAGGAATTCCAGCCATGATATTTGGAATCGAAGGCATCGAAATTATCGTGGTGATTGGCTAGTGCGAAGAAGTATTTTGCCCCAGCCCGCTTATAGAGTGCGATCAGTTTCTCCGGCTCCCACTTCTCGGCTTTCCAGAGATTATCAAGTTCCATGAAGCCGACTTTGCTGGGATGCCCATAGGTATTGACGTGATGGACATATTGGGGATGTCCCTGAATATACATCTGCCGCGCATACCAATCTCCTTGTTCGGGCACGCACTGTGCAGACCAATGTGCCCAAATACCGAACTTGGCGTCTCGGAACCAATCAGGGCATTTGTAGCCCGCTACGAGAGACTCCCAATTGGCCTGAAACGGACCGCTTGTAATTGAATGAGTTGGATTAGTTGAAGCGGCGAATGAGCGGGCGCCGCGCGTAGTGATTGCTAACGCCGTGGCGCTGGCAATAAGCGACGAATTGAATTCCCTACGTGTCATTTTTCGCATGACTATCTTTCTCGGCTTTAAACCGTGTTTCCCAACCTCACGATTCTGAGGTGTTCACAAATCCCAAGGTTTCACAGGCGGCAATTTCACCCGCGGAACCTTTTTTGATATTGAATGAATTCCAGCGGACCAAAATCACACAGCGCTGCGAGCCGTCGGAACTTGCCCGCCGCCGGACCAAGGAAGAAAAGTCCGCGATTAAAAAAATGATATAACAAACTCATGCCAATTCTCTTTTTCATCACCTAACTTATTTAGGACGTGAAAGACCATTCAATTTTCCGCCACGACACACTTACACGACCTCTACTATGATGACTTGAATCCCGTTTGGGGATGCCTAGAGTTGACGGATAGATGTCTATTATTGACTTATCTCTCTCCGCGAATGACGATCGTGCCGACCGGCTTTTTTCCAAACAAGTGAGGGAGGCCCGGCGATTCTTTCAGGGCCCGCCCAGCAAAGGGAGTGAAAACATCGTTGTCATCGGAGGATTTGAACGTGTCGAGTCTGACTACTCGATCCGACATCGGCGGTTTCCTTTCATGGGTATCGAGTTTGTGGTGGGCGGCCGCGGCACAGCCCATCTAGCTGGCGGGCGGTTTGATCTTGGGGCCGGCACCATCTTCAGCTATGCCTCACACACTCCACACGATATTAAGACAGACCCAAAACGGCCGTTGGCAAAGTTCTTTGTATCTACTGACGGACGAGCGGCGCTGCGTCTTATGAAACGAGTGGGATTCGTTCCAGACGCCGCATGGCAATCAAGCATTCCCGGCGATTTACAGCGGCTATTCGATGAACTGTTGATTCAGGGGGCTCGTTCCGGGCCTATCAGCAGGACGATTTGCGATCATTTGTTGGAGCTGATTCTATTAGTAGCCGCGAATTCAAAATTTCAGGCCAAGGCTCAAGGCGAGGCGTTTGAGACCTACGAAAGATGTTGCCGGATCATCGACACCGGGGCGATGCAATTGAGAACGCTCGACGACGCTGCGCGGTGCTGTGGTCTGTCGTCGGCCTACTTATGCCGGCTTTTCAAGCGGTATGAGCGCCAGTCGCCATATCATCGACTTCTGCGCACAAGAATGAACATTGCCGCCGCGCGATTTCGAGATGGCAATGTATTGGTGAAAGATGTGGCTAAGGAACTTGGCTATGCCGACGTATACCATTTTTCACACGTCTTTAAACGAGTTTTCGGTTGCTCACCTGTGACAATTCGCGGCGTGGCGACCAAATGTGCGGATCACAGACCTGACGTTCTCTCGCGTCTATGAACGCCACTCTTGAAGCGACTGGGCTGAAAAGACCGATCTTTTTGCCCGGCATCAATCGTAATTGTGAATCATCGTGCCGTGACTGAGCTTGGAATAATTCGTCCGTCGAGATTGATCCTCACTTACGACTCGCGCGGCAACTTCAATACCGTATTCACATCAGCCCGCCCACGATATTACACGTAAAATCTGTTCATTCTACCTTTGACGAAACCGAATCCGTCCAAAGTCCGTGACGACAATACGTTGAGCGCAAATGTGGTTGCCCAGAGTGCCCGTTGGCAGGTTCGCGCCTGACGAACCCGGCCCGTTGAACGAGTTGGGAAGGGAACCATTAAAGCAGCGGCAATCGCCAAGGTCCGCCTGGTGATCGCTGGTTTGGACGTCCCAACTCACATTTAACAAATAACCGGCAGCGGGTCTGGGACAGTGATTGCCAGCGCACGGGGGTGCTCCGGTTCAATCGGGATCGGCTGACCGCGCAACACAAGCCGGGAAAGACAGCGGTCAATGAGCTCATACGCGATGAGCACGCATTGCTCATAGGTGCAGGCAATCGCAACGCATCCGGGCAGTGCTGGCACACGTGTGATGTATCCTTCAGCGCTGGGCTGAATCTGAATGGTGTAAGTGAGGTATTTCATTGAAAATGCGAAATGATTAATTGGTACTATGATTATAGCAAATACAACTATATTTACCAGGTGAGTCTCGTCGTGGAGCATGCTCAGGAATGGAGTTATCCACACCTTGGCGCTTTGCGATTGTCAGGACGTGTTACAATAACTGCATCGCGATGCCGCTAATGGTTTCGCCCCCATCTTCATGTCCAAATCGGCAGATCCCACAAACAACTCTGCACCCTCGCCATTGAGCTGCTCCCGCACGCCGCGCTACTACACCGGTGTCAGCCTGGAGCCGGAAGTCACGCGCTATCTGGATGACCTCTCCCGCCGCATGCGTATGAATCGGTCATGGGTGCTCAACACGATCGTTCATGAGTACGCCCGGTTCATCGAGCAGAAGAACATAACTCCGCTTGCATCGACCCAGGAGATCATTCGCCTTTAACTCACGATCGTGCCCGCTCACATCAAAACCGAATTGCGGCAACATCACCACGCCTTTGCGGGTTTTGCCTCGCCGACGAGCAACACGACTTACTGCCCGAATCAGTTCTTCGATGTCTGCCTGCCAAACCGCTCGCGCGGTTGTGTCCGGTTGGTTGCCTACCTGCTTCGCAAGACGCTGGGCTGGAGTGACGAGCAGGGCAAGCCAATGCGTGAACGGCATCGGGTCACCTACCAGGAGTTGTCCCTGCGCGCCGGCATCAGCCGGGAGATGATCAAGGATGCGGTGAACGAAGCGATCAAAGAGAACTTTATCACCGCCGTTCGGTTGGGACGTCCAAACTCTTCGGGCCAGCGAGCTGATTCGTCCGTGTATGAGCTGAAGTGGGACGAACGCGCGGAGTACATCAAAGATCCCAAGCGGTTTGGGGGTTTCTTCGCCGGCGAAGGCAACCGTACGTATATCCCCAACCAATTCCTCGACGATGTGGTGCCCAACGAGCCACTGGCAGTGATGAAGGTAGTTGGCTCGGTGATCCGATTCTCGATCGGCTTCCAGACCCGATGGGGACACCGCCGCCAACTTGTCTCACTGTCCTATCGCGACATCCAGCGATATTCCCACCTCCGCGATCGAAAATCACTGACGTCGGCGATCCGAACGGCCATGCAATTGAATTACATCCTTCGACTCGAAGCGGGTGTCTTTGACCCCAACGCCGGCCGGTTGTCACGGCCGGCGACTTATGCTCTGAAATGGCTTGATAGCGCGGTGGAATTGCCTAACGGTCAGAAAACCCCACCGGCAAAACAACGGTCAGAAATCCCGACCGGGAACGGTCAGAAAACCCTACCGGGCGAACGGTCAGAAAACCCCACCGATATACAAATAACAAGGAGAAATAACATTTCTAAACAACAGCCGGATGAATCTGCTGTCGCCTTTGAAGGCCTCAAATCCGCCGGCTTTGACGAAAAGGCGGCGCGTGCGATCGCTTCGCGGTTTGAACCGGATCGGATCGAGCGCCAGCTTCGCTGGATCGAGCGACGTGCCGTGAGATCCAACCGGCTGGGCATGCTCCGAGTCGCCATCGAGCAGGATTGGTCGGCGCCGTCGGTGCCGCGGATGGGGAGCAAGAAACATTCGGTCCCACCAATGCAACCCACGCCAGCCGAGCACGGCGCAAGCTACGGCGAGTCAGTCGAGGCAGCGCGTCAGCGATTATTTCACTCATCGTCTAACCCAATATGAAAATCATCACTTCGATCAACGCCAAAGGGGGCTGCGGGAAGAGCACCATCGCGATGAGCGTGGCCGCCGGGCTGGCTCGGGCGGGTTTTGCCACCCTGTTGATCGACATGGATCCGCAGGCCCAGATCACCCAATGGCTTGGCGCGGGCGACGGCCTCTCGGATTCCGGGACACTAGTGGAAGCAATAACCGGCTTGCGACCCCTCGCCGACCTCATCCAGCCTACGCGGTTTACCAACCTCTGGTTCGTCGCCAGTTCCGAGGGGTTGGAAGAACTCGGCCGGCAGATCACGGATCGCGAAGACTATGCGATGATGCTCACCAGGGTGCTTGCTCCGATCGCATCGCAGTATGCGTTTCTCGTCATCGACTCACCGAACCAGATTTCCCCGGTGATGGCCAACGCGATCTACCCGACGGACGTGTTCATTGTTCCATTTGAGAGCACCAAGGCGGTGCGCAGCTATGCGAACTTCCTGCAATTGCTGCTCCGCCTGCGACCGGATGAAGAACACAAGATTCTTCATGTGTTGAGCAACCTCACTCGGCAGCCCGGATTGCGTAAACGCGTGATCCAGGTGATGGAACTGCACGGCATCCCGGGAGCCAGGAGCGAGATTCGCACGTGCGGTTGGTTGGCGCAAGTGGATGAGCATGGCGGATCGATCTTCGCGTGGCGTCCGCACAGCAAAGGCACCGCGGACATGAACGCGTTGCTCATCGAGCTCCTGGAAACATTGGGAGAGGCCGTCCCGCCTGCGATCCGGGAGGGGCATGCGCCCCCGACACCGGCTGTCATCGCCAGCGGTGAAGTGCCGGCATTGGGAACCTATCTGCTGAAAGGCAACGGGATCGTGCAGGCCCCAACGGATTCACCCCCGACAAGCATACCACGGGCAGATTCACCACCGGCAGATCCGCCACCAACACCCCGCGCCCTGACGCCGATGGCGCCGCAGCCGGCGGAAGGAACCGGTGATGATCCGGTCGAAGCATTATTCACAAACGAACCATTCACGATATGACGCAGCTACCCGAAGGTAAAACTCGCCTCGATCTGGTCCGTGCCGGTGGCGGCATGACGCTAGGCAAACGTGGACGATTGATCGTCTCGGTTTCAAAACTGGTCGAAGATCCCAAGAACGAACGCAAGGTCTTTCGCAATATGGAAGGCCTGATCGCCTCGATCAAGGCGGTCGGACTGGTTGAGCCGATTACGGTCACTCCGCTGGATGATCGCTATCAGATCGTCACTGGCCATCGCCGGTTCCGCGCCGCACGAGCGGCCAAGCTTGAACAGGTGGAAGTGCTGATCCGCGATCCAGAGGATGCAGTTGCCAGACGACGCAAGAGCATCGTCAGCAACGTGCAGCGCGAAGACATCGGCCCGGTCGAGATGGCCGAGGCGCTGCAATCGCTGATGGATGAAGACAAGACTATTGTCAGCCAGGATCAGCTTGCCGCCACTCTGGGCAAGAGCAAAGCGTGGGTGAGTGGAATGTTGCGCATTCTCACACTGCCGGTGGAATTGCAGAAGAAAGTTTGGACGTCCCAACAATCACTGAGCTATGAGTCGGTGGTCCGGATCGCGCGGCTGGAAGATCCGCGACAACAAGAACCACTTATCGACGCCCTGCTGAACGGCGCATCGCATCGCGAAATCCGTAATCAGATCGACACCATCAAGGGCAAACCCGCCAAGCCAAACGGCGGCTCATCAGCCGCGACAAGTCCACAACCGAAGCGCGTCTTTCACACCCGCCACAAAGCCAGTGTCATCGTGCAAGCGATGGGCAGCCGGCTCACGCCCGATCAGTGCGTGCTGGCGTTAAAGGAGGCCGTCCAACAGGCCATCGAAGCGTCAATAGCCGAAGCCGACTGACGATCATCCATGATCCAACTGGCCAACCGAACCACCCTCCAGACGGAGGGTTTTTCTCGCGTCTCGGATCGCTACACGATTCCATGACGGGTTCCCGCGACCCTTCCCGGCCATCGGGAAGGGCGAAGTGGCGGAACAATTCCCGGCCACGGCCGGGTTG
Organism: Tepidisphaeraceae bacterium; assembly: GCA_036265245.1. Taxonomy (GTDB): domain Bacteria; phylum Planctomycetota; class Phycisphaerae; order Tepidisphaerales; family Tepidisphaeraceae; genus DATAPK01. Next base: position 6,543 of record DATAPK010000392.1, read on the forward strand.
CAACGGATTGTGGGCGAGTTGTCGTTGGCTACCGCCCCCGACCCCGCCGGGTTCCCCAAAGGGCTATCGGTCTGCGCGCGACGTTATCACGGCCGGGCTCGACGAACCCGACGGGGTCGGGGGCGGTGGAAGCGATCGCTTCCCCGCCACGACAACTCGCCCACCAACGGGTCATGCGGTGCATGAACGGGCGATGCACCGCATCAACGGGCGCCTCACGTGAACGGGCCGCAACGGGGGG
>DATAPK010000393.1:0-3525 GCA_036265245.1 Tepidisphaeraceae bacterium
TTCCGGCCTCGGCGAACTTGCAATAGCCGATGATCGTCAAGGCGGTCAGCAATGCGACGGGCAGATAATTCGCTGCATGAAAATCGAGCCCGCGCTGGACAACCGGAAGCGGCAGCCGCAATCCCCGGTATGCCGCCTCCCAACTGGTCAGCCGGGCGGCGACTGGAGTGAGCAATCCCAGCATCGCATAGACGAATGCAGCGTAAATTGGGATGCCGACGAAGGGATGGAAAGCAAGAAAGCGAAAAGTTGCATCCTCGAAATAGACGAAATGATTCATGTGAACATAGGCAGCCGCTCCGAAAAGGAGTGCGGCAATAAGCCAGTGAATCCGGGCAAACCGTATCGATTGTTTGCGGCCAAGGCGGGTCAACAGTGACCGATAAAAGGCCGATGGATGGAAAAGGATTGCCAGTGTGGTTGAAATGAAGGTAAATGGCTTTGAGAGCGGCATTTCCCACGTCGAAGGGCCGCGGCGGGCAGGATCACTTGCCGACGCTGGCTGACCACATTCCGGGCAATTGGCGTCGGGCGGAAGGCCGGTCAGGGCATAACCGCAACGCTCGCATAAAAGAACTGAAATTGCAGGAATGTTTGCCAACGCATGACTCATAGTCCTATGGTATACTCAGAAAAGTGCAGGGGCCGCTATTCGCGGCTTTCAATCGGCGGATTGATTGGCACAAGGGTGGTTGCGGAGGCGTCATGAATACAAAGCCAACAATTCTAAAGGCGATCGCCAGCGGCATGCATTTGTACATTGCCGTTATTTGCTGTGCCATGTTGATGGGTTGCGAAGAGCCCCGGCATACCTCACCAGCCGCATCTCAAAGAACTTCTCCCACGACTCAGCCGACCGCGCCGATCCTGGCTGACGCTGCAACAACCACTCCTGTAAATACACCGCCTGTACAACCCGTGATCGCAGAAACTGTGTTCCAAGTGGATGGCGTGCTTTATCATTTTCCTCGCGCCCGCGTGCATCTCGACCAGAACGCCAACACGGCCGTGCTTTATAGCGACGATCCAAAATCGGCAATCGAGCCGGGGTATGTCGGCAACAGCTTCTATCTGGTCATTCCGCTGGACAAGGCAAAGCCGTTGCAGCTCGATCACTATCAATGGGATTATCGATCGGGAAGTGGCAGCGAGCGTCGGGATTCGACTGATGGCATCTTTCTGAACGGCCAGCGCTATCACCTTCAGCCGCAGGATGTGCACGTCGCATTTCTGGGCAATGGTCCGGCGGTCAAGTTCTGGTTGTGGGGTCAGTTCGAGAAGTTTGATGCGGCCCAATCAAGTTCGCACATTGGTTATGATGCGGGTGCATCAACTCCTTTGGACAACAACACGCCAACACCGCAGGATGCGACGCTCGACACCGTGAAGTAACTCTCCGTCCTGTGAATTCATTCAACCGGTCATGCGCTCGGCGGAAAGCTGCAGGAGAAACCGCTCGACGTTTGACGCAAAATCCCCGATACCCGATTTGGATTGGCGATCGACGGTGGTGAGGAGATCGAGCGCTCGCGCAACGCCCGGCTGCCCCATCGAAGCGGCGGTTTTCATAAACGGCCCTTGATATTCCCGGGGCCAGATGCGCAGAGCCTGGCAGATGCTAAAGTCGTTCTCCCCCCGCCGTTTCATCGCCAGTGCCTTGCGGACGTTTTCAAGCCACATACCAAGCCATGTCACCGCTCGAAATTCCGCCGAGGAATCCGTCTGGATTAATTGCCTCCAGCGCCGAAGCGCCTCGGCGGCGCGCCCCGAGCCAATTTCATTGGTCATGTCCCACATTTCCCGCTCGCGCTGAAATGCGACCGTATTGGCGACCTGCTCGGCATCCACTTTTCCGTTGGGACTCATGATCGCGAGCTTTGCCAGTTCAGTGTCGATCTTGCCCATCTCGCTGCCAAGCAGGTCGACTAACATCGCGGCGCCGTCAGGTGTGAGCGTGATGCGATGGGCATTTCGCGCATGGGCAATTGCCCATTGCGGCAACTCACGATCCTTTGGCGGATTGCAGTTCTCTATTGTTCCACTCTTGGCGATGAACTTTGCTATGCGATGACCGGCGGGAAGCGAGTTTAAGCGCAGCACGAGCGTCGCGCTGTTTGATGGATGCTGGGCGTACTCTTCCATGGACTCGCGGTACCGGGAGATGAATTCGTCGGCATCGCGAATGACCACGATCTTCGCACCACCGAACATCGCAAAACTGCGGAGTTCATCAAACACATCCGCCAACTCGGCTTTTTCTCCGTCGAAATCGCTTCGCTGTGCATCCGGCGGAAGGAGGGCCAATATCTCGGCCAGCTTTTGCAGTTGAAGGAATGGCTCGGAGCCGGCCAGTGCATAGATCGGTTTTCGAGCCATCGCCATGCAAGCCTTTGTAAGTTGGAGCGGTCAATGGGTCAACCGGCCGCGATGGTCGCCCGGCAACGCTTGCTTCCCAGCAGACCAGCCTCAAGCAGCCGGTGCGCAAATCTTTGAACCTTTCGTCACCTTCTTTCGTTCTACCAACAATTGACTACACTTTATCGGGCCTTCCAGCCGATGCTCTGACATGTTGAACCGGGCATGGGTTCTCGGGAGATGCAGTTTATGACGAATCCTTACTCGCCGTTTTGCGAGGATTTTTACGTCAACATGCGGCTTGGTTTCCAGTTGACCTTTCCGCACAATCGCGAAACCGTTCTCCATCTTTTTGAACGCATTCAACGCTCCTATCCGAGCATGACGCGCTTTCGGAAAAACGATAACGGTGAATACACGCTCGAGGAAGACCGCGGCAGCCACACCTATCGCTGGATAAGTCTCGAATCCAAGCGGCTTACCTCCGGCCACGTCAATCCCGCGACGCTCGATGAATCGCTGGCGGTTCACAAGCAGCTGCTGGAAATGGCTCCCCATCACATGGGCATAAGCCCTCTCGAAATTGATTATTTGGATGTCCTGTTTGGATTCGATCTTGGGTTTGGCGGTAATCACGATGAGATCATTGCCGAAAGTCTGTTTCAAAATTCGCCACTCACCTGCCTGACGGACGAAACGGGCGCCAAGGCAGTCGATTTTCAACCTACGGTCACGGTTTCGCTCAGTGATGACTGCCGGCTCCAGGCACGTATCGACGTTGTCACCAGGACGAACAGCTATCAGGTTCGAACGGGAGACTATGCCGACGACGTGATCAGCGTATATCTGATCGTGCGGCGATACTGGGGCGACCGTCCCCGGGAATCCTTTGAAAACATGTTTGTCCAACTCGCTGAAAAGGCCGATCAGTTGTGCATGAATCACGTGGTGCCAAGAATTCTGCGTCCAATCTCAACGGCAATTTCGTCGCGGTCATAATGCGGGGAACGCCTGGTGCAATCTGATTCCGAGATTCTCTCCGCAACCGCAGATCGGACACGCCGATTACTCGAAACATTACAGCGACACGAGCACCAATTGCTCGACGATCGCAAGCTCGATTCCGCCGAGCGCGAGGTGGGACTGTCTGCCATTCGATCGGCTGCGGGT
>DATAPK010000394.1:0-7283 GCA_036265245.1 Tepidisphaeraceae bacterium
ATCTGGCAAAGTTCGTGACGGATTTCTATCGAGAAAAAGGAGTCGCGGTCCTGCCCGGAACGAAGGTGAGCGGGTGTGAGTTGCGAGAGGGGAAATCGATCCTGAAAATCCACGATTCGCGGGGCGGCAACGAGCGAGAGATCAGCGCTGACGGGGTGATCGCGGGGATTGGCGTTCAACCGAACGTGGAGCTGGCGCAGCAGACGGGGCTCGGTGTGGAGGATGGCATTCGCGTGGAGGCTTCGCTGCGCACGAGTGATCCGGACATTTATGCGGCGGGGGATGTGGCCAGCTTTCATAACCCTGCATTGGATAAATGGCTTCGCGTGGAGCACGAAGACAACGCCAACACGATGGGCCGGCTCGCCGGTGTTGCGATGGCGGGTGGCGCGGCGTCGTACGATCATCTGCCGTTTTTCTATTCTGATCTGTTCGACATGGGTTACGAAGCCATTGGCGAAACCGACTCGCGGCTGCAGGTTGTCGCGGATTGGAAAACGCCATTTAAAGAAGGCGTGGTTTATTACCTTGACGATGGCCGCGTGCGCGGCGTGCTGCTGTGGAATATTTTTGGGCAGGTGGATGCCGCGCGTGGTTTGATCGCGTCGCCGGGGCCGTTCAAATCGGGGGATCTCAAGGGCAGGTTGCCGGCGTGAAGGGTGCGCGCGAACTCGCCGCAAGCGACGGGGCTAACTAATGAGCTTTCGTTTCGAACTGGATTGGTAATCGAAAACGGCGTTCTTATTCTTTTGTTGATGCAGGGAGTTGCGGATCGATCAGGGTTTTGCCGCTCCACTTTGAGTTCGCTGAGATGTTGCCTGCTTCGTCGTAGACGCGGTAGTTCCACGTTCCATCTTGGTTGAAGGTGCGCTCCCACTTCTTTTTGCCGTCGGGTGTCCACAGGGTTTCGGTTCCGATGCGGCGGCCGCTGGCGTAGGTGGATTCCCACTGCTTGGCGCCGTTTTCGTAATAGAAGATCTGGGGGCCATTGAGGTGGTAGAGGTTGTAAGCGCTGATTCCGCCGCTCCATTGGGCTTTGAGTTGGCCGTTGGGATAGAACTCTTTTTCGGTTTTGATGTCGTGGAGCGTTGCGTCTTCGGGGGTGGGGTTGCCGCCTTGCAGGACCCAGGTTTCGTTCAGTTCGATGTGCAAGGGGACGGGCTTGGTTTTTGAGGTGACGATGTGAATGACGCCGTTGGGGGTTTGCGTGGCGGTGACGTATCCGCAGGTGGATGCGATGGGGAGATCGCGGCGATGCCAGGTTTGGCCGTCGTCGTCGCTGAGGGCAACGAAGGAAGCTTCGCGGCCGCCGGGCTCACGGCTGCTGAGGGTGTCGGCGACGAAAAAGATGTGGCCGGAGGAGAGACGGATCACGCTGGGGCGTTGTCCGCCGGCGAGGGGCATGAATTCGGTTTTGGTGACGGTGTATGTTTTGCCGCCGTCTTTGCTGGTGGAGAGAGGCATGAAGCCGTCGATGTTGCTGTTCTTTCCGCCGAAGCCGACGATCGAGTTGTCTTTGCCGAGGATGAAGGAGGTGTGACGGCCTGCGGTTCGACCAGCGGTGTCGCGCCAGGTTTTTCCGTCGTCGCTTGTGGCGAACAAGACGGTGTTGCTTCCGTGGCCATCGACTGGAACGTAGAACGTGCCGTCGGGTGTTTTGACGATGCTGTTGACTCCCTGGGGAGTGAAAGTGCCGACGGGGCCTTGGAAGAGCGGGGTGTGGGCGGCGGTCCACGAGGCGCCGTTATCAGTGGAGGTGATGAATTGAAATGGCGGGCCGCCGATCAGTTGGCAGCAGCCCCAGAAGAGCCAGAGTTTTTTGCCGTCATTCCAGAAGATGGGCCCGGCATCGGCGGCGTCGGCGAAATCGGGCCAGGGCTCGGGGATATCCCATTGGTCGGAGCCGTAGCGCAGGCGCATGGTGAGGATGGATTGGTCGGCGTCGTTTTCCCAGCGGAGGGTGTTGTAATAGGCGGCGACGAGATCGCCGTTGGGGCACATCTGGATGGCGGAGTTGTGATACGCCTGGCCGAGCCCGCGAGGGAGGCCGATCTTCCAGCCGATGTCTCGCATGCTGCGCTGGCCGAGGCTGGGGAACATTTCCTGCAAGTGGTAGTAGGGTTTGGCGAGGTCTGGGCCGATTTTTAGATCGGGCGTGGCTTGCTTGATGGCGGTGCTGAAGAAATTTGGTTCGACGATCAGGGGCGCGGTCTTGGGCATCTCTGCCTGCACGACGCGAAAGCCGATGTGGCCGGTTGATGAAGCGAAATCCGCGGCGGCGCTGGCGCGGTTGGCGGAGCGGCGGTAGTAGGGTAATTCGGCGGGAAAGAATTTCCCGCCGTCGTGCTGCGCGTTTTTTTTGTAATCCAAACCGCCGCCGCGAATCACTTTGGCGATGCCGGAGGCGGGGCCGATTGGATCGGCTTGCGGCGTGCTCGGATACATTCCCCACCAATCCAAGCACCACTCGGGTACGGCGGCCTGCATGTTTTTGACGCCCCACGCGTTGGGGATTTCGGCGTCGTCGGGTTTTGTGCCGGCGAAGAAAGGGGTGCGCGTACCGGCGCGGCAGACGTATTCCCACTCAGCCTCGGTGGGCAAGCGATAGGGTTTGCCTTCTTTTTTGCTGAGCCAATCGCAGAACGCGGTCGCGTCATTCCAACTGATGCCGGCGGCGTAGGGAGCCCAGTATTTGTTTTCGTGATAGTCGGGACGGAATTGGCGGAATTGTTCGATGGTTACTTCCGTTTGGCTGATCAATAGCGGATGCGTGATGGTGACGATGTGAACGGGCGTTTCATCGTAGTCGCCGTTTCCGTCGGGGCGATCGTAGGAAATTCCGCTGACGCCTTTGGTGAGTGCGGGCGGCAACGGGAGGGAATCGACGCCCATTTCAAATGTGCCCGGGGCGATCTGGACGAGGGTCATGCCGATGGAGTTGGTGGATTCGAGCGGCTTGTCGGCTGCGTGAACGGATTGAGATGCGAGAAAGGCCAGCACCAAAATGGATGGGATGATGTGTCGCATAACCAATCGCATGATTGCGTGCCGGGAGTTTCCGAGCGATCAAGAAGCGTAACTGGCTGGTTCAACTAACGAAAGGAGAAAGGGGATTTGAGATTTGAGAATCGGGGGTTGCGGGGTTGCTGCTGCATTGTGTGCTCCATTGAAATGAGGGGCTTTCAATCATTTGTGGTATTGCTCGTCGGTGACTTTCTCCAGCCAGTCGACGGGTTTGCCGTTGAGCTTTTCCTGGATGGCGATGTGGGTCATGGCGGTGGCGGCGGAGGCGCCGTGCCAGTGTTTTTCGCCGGGGGCGAACCAGACTACATCGCCGGGGCGGATTTCTTCGACGGGGCCGCCGTCGCGTTGGGCCCAGCCGCAGCCGGCGGTGACGATCAACGTCTGGCCGAGCGGATGGGTGTGCCAGGCGGTGCGGGCGCCGGGCTCGAAGGTGACGCTCGCGCCACTGACGCGGGCGGGATCGGTTCGATCGAAGAGCGGATCGATGCGAACGGTGCCGGTGAACCAATCGGCGGGGCCTTTGTTGGAGGGCTGGGAACCGATTCGTTTGATGTCCATGGGTTTGCTCCTTTGGCCTGACTTTATGCGGACGGAGGGATAAAGGGGTATGGCGTTACGCAAAATCCACAAAAAAGGAGCCGTCGATTCCGGTTTAGGTGTGGCGTGAATTTCGGGATTTTGCAGCGGGGAGAGGCGGGCATGTATATTGCCAGGGCTTTGTTTGTGGGCAAGTCATCAAGGGAAGGACCGTCGTATATGAGCCTGACGAAAACTGTTTGCGGATCGTGCGGCGCGATTTTTTTATCGTCGGAGAAGACGGCGCAGAAGGATTGCAATTTTTGCGGGGCGAGGCTGTCGGAAACGAAGGGCGCGCTGACGGATTTGGTGATACCGGATGCAATCATTCCCTTTGGAGTGGACCGGGAGGCTTATCGCAAAAAGATGTTTACCTGGCTTTGCGATGGGGAATACACGCCGGAGGATATTCTCGCGGAAAGCAAGTTCAGCGACGTCCTGGGCATTTATATCCCTATTTATGTGTTCAGCGGAACTTTCGATGGGACGTGGGCGGCGTCCAGCGGATACAAGCGGAAGGAAGATTACTACGAGACAAACAGCGAAGGGAAGGAAGTCAGGAAAACGCGCGAGGTGACGGATTGGAGGCCTTCAAGCGGGTCGGCGTCGGGGACATTCAATGTGCGTTGCTATGCGGGGGGCACGGAAGGAAAGTGGATCGACAAACTCCAGGCGCTGGGGCTTGAGTTGGAATGCGTTATGCAGCAAAGCGATGAGGGTTTGGAGCGTGAGTTTGAGGAGGAGTCGTTGAATGGAGTCAACATGCTTGAGTACTTGCAGGGGGCGGAAGCTATTTGGACGGAGCAAGGGGAGTCTGATGCTGAAGGGGACGCGATTAGTGCGGCCAGCGAAATGGTTCCGGGAGAGACTCACAAAGATCTTCATGTGAATATGTCTTACCATCTGGAGTCGACGCGGAAGGTTCTCGTGCCGTACTGGGCGCAGTTTTATAGTTATAAAGGGGTTGATTATCACGTGCGCATGGTGGGGAGCGAAGATCTGGAAATCAATGGGGCCAAGCCGGAGGATAAGGATCGGAAGAGCGCTGCTAAGAAGCTGTTTTATCCCGCGCATATTTCGGCGGGGGTTGTCGTGGTGGTGGGTCTTGTTGCGTTATTGATATCGCAAGTAACGGGCATCGTGCTTTTGTTGGTCGGGGCGGGCATTGTGGGCGGGATATACTGGAAGGCGAACAAGTCTAAAAAGAACTTCCTTGAAGCGTCAAAGCAGAAGAGGCTGAAGGCCTTGAGCGTTCACCTGGCGAGCTTGGGTTGATGGTGATGGCACGCGCGGCATGAACGATGCGGTGGGCCGTATTACAATTCGTTGGATCATCTCGACGTTTGTCGCGTTGCGTGGCATCATGGGGGGATGTTGAAGTTGGATGTGATTCAATCTGAGCCGGGGCCGTGGTATGCGGAGGGGTTGAAGTTTACGTGCGCGCAGTGTGGGAACTGCTGCACGGGCGGGCCGGGGTTTGTGTGGGTTTCGGATGTGGAGCTTAAGCGGCTGGCGGAACATTTGAAGATGACGGAGCGCGAGGTGGTGGCGAAGTATTGCAGGCGAGTGGATGGGAAGATCAGTTTGAAAGAAGTGCGGCGAGGGGAACTTTATGACTGTGTGTTTTTGAAGGAAGAGAAAGCGGAGGCGGGGAATGGGGAGCAGGTGGTGCAGAGCAGGCGGGTTTGCAGTGTTTATGCGGTGAGGCCGTTGCAGTGCAGGACTTGGCCGTTTTGGGATGGGAATTTGCGGAGCGAAGGGGCGTGGGATCGGGCGGGGAAGGGGTGTCATGGGATCAATCAGGGGAGGAAGTTTGAGATTGAAGAGATTGTGAAGTTGAAGGATGCAACTGACTGGCCTGACAAACCACCCACGAGCGCCGGTCGGAATGACCAATGACCAAATCCGAATGACCAATCAATGACCAAGCCCCAATGACCCAAGAACGCGATTCTGGTCATTGGAAATTGGACATTCATTATTTCATCGGTCATTCGGGCTTGGTCATTGATCCACAACGATTCTCGATCTTCGATCTTCAATCCCCTATCCTCATATTCAGTGCCGCGACGAATCTTCATTACGGTGGCGGAAGTGAGCGGCGATCAGCATGCGGCGGAGTTGATTACTGCGCTGAAGCAGCTTGATCCGGAGATTATGGTTGAGGGGTTTGGTGGGCCGGAGATGGCGAGGGCCGGGGGGAATATTTTGTACGAGACGACCAGCAAAGCCGCTATGACATTTCATGCGGTGAAGCGGGTGTTTGAGGTTTCCCGCCTGCTGAAGCAGGCTCGCCGGTATTATTTGGAGCAGAAGCCTGCGTTGCAGATTTGTGTGGATTCGTCGGGGATGAATTTGCATTTTGCGCGGGCGGCGAAGGAATGCGGCGTGCCGGTGCTTTATTACATCGCGCCGCAGCTTTGGGCGTCGCGCGAGGGGCGGATGAAGAAGGTGCGGGAGTTTGTGGATCACGTCGCGTGCATTTTGCCGTTTGAGGAAAATTATTATCGAAGCCATGGAGTGACGGCGACGTTTGTGGGGCATCCGTTGTTTGATGAATTGCCGGCGGATCGGGGGCGAGGGGCGGGCGCGCGGTTTCCGGAGACGCCGGCGGTGATTGGGATTATTCCGGGATCACGCAAGAGCGAGGTGGCGGCGAATTTTCCGCATCTGCTCGACGTGATGAAACGGGTTCTAGTAAAGTTTCCAGAGGCGAGGTTCAATATTCCAACGACGGCGGCGGGCGAGCCGGTGGTGGCGAAGTTCCTGGAGCAAGAGAAGGAGTTATCGTTAAGGACGACCGTCAAGCGGGATGCGTTTGATGAATTGATCTCGCAATGCGATTTGTGCATCACGAAATCCGGGACGAGCACGCTGCATGTGGCGGCGTGGAATGTGCCGATGATCGTGGTCTATCGGGTGAATCCGCTGCTGTGGCATCTGGCCGGGCGGTGGCTGGTGAAGACGAAAAGGATTGCGCTGGTGAATATTCTGGCGGGGCAGATCGATCTGGTGCCGGAGTTTATTCCGTGGTATGGGCCCAGCGATGAGGTTGCCGAGTGTGCGATCGATTTGCTGGAGCATCCGGAAAAGCTTGTCGCGCAGCGGGAGAAGCTTGCGGAATTGGTGAAGACGTTGGAGAAGCCCGGCGCGTCGATGAATGCGGCGAGGATTGCGATGGAGTTGATGGGAAGAGCGGGGCAGCGCTAAGCCGCAAGCGGCAAAGGAGAATGACGTGACTCAGAATAATTCATTGTCTGGGGAGTTGGATCGGTTGTCGCAGGCGGCGCGGGTGGTTTTGAAACTGGATGTGGGGAATGCGTATACGAAGCTGGTGGTGAGCGGGGCGGGGAATGCGAATGCTTATCCGGTGTTGAGGGCGCTTTCGCCGGAGATGGTGCTTTCGCAAAGGCCGTCGAATCCGGACGAGGCGACGGCGATGCTGGCGGGGTTGTGGTTGTGGCATGACTGTCTGGATGAATCACACAAGGTGTCGCAATCGTTGAATACGGTTTCGGGATCGATGTGGCACGCGATCATGCATCGGCGCGAGGGGGATTTTTCGAACAGCAAATACTGGTATGCGCGCTGTGAGAACCATCCCGTCCTGCCTTCGCTTGCTTCGTTAGCGAATGATGTGATCAACCCCTTCCCCGCCGACAAATCCGCGCTGCGAATCGTCT
>DATAPK010000395.1:0-4969 GCA_036265245.1 Tepidisphaeraceae bacterium
TGAACACATCCAATTCCACCGGATCATTTCCCGCCGCCACCGCGTTTCTCACCGATTCCCCCGCCGCCATCGTCAATATCCGGCCCAAAATCGTCTCAAACGTGTCTGGCTCGCTCCCTTTTTTCGCCCCCATCTGCGAAATCTTCTTAGGCGGCGCCTTCTTGATCGCCACCTCGGGCGGCAAATCATCCGGGATGTACAAAATCCGCCGGCAATTCGAGCAATACACCAAATCGTCCCGGCTGTGCAGCTTGTTGTAAATATCGATCACCAGATCCAGGTGGCACGCCCCGCAGACGTACTCTTCTCGCCGCTTGTCCGGTTTGGTCAGCGGGCTCAGCGCCTCGCCTTCCCACCGATCCGCCAGCTTCTCATACATCTCGCGCGCCTTCGCCGGCACCGCCGCCGCCGCCGCGTCTCGCTCCGGAATCAACGCATCGATCTCCCCCTGCAGCGTCTGAATCTTCTCGTTGATCTGCTGCCGCATCGCCTCCAGCTTGCCGCGCTCGCTCTCCAGCATCGCCGACAAATCCTTCAACTCCGCCTGCTGCTTCTCCACCTGCTCCATGAGCTTCAGCAGATCTTCTTCAGTCTTGGCCCGATCCACTTTCTCCGTGTTGATCTCCACGAGAAAGGCTTGATATTCTTTATTGTTCTTGGCGTTTTGTTGTTGCGTGCGGAGTTTTTCGATGTGTGCGTCGCGGGTTTTCAGGTCGAGCTCAAGCTCCCCTTGCTTAGTCTGCGCCTCCCGAAGCTTCACTGTCGCCAGCTTATGCTTCTCAGCCAGGTCGTTCACCTTCCGTTCCTGAACGCGAACATCCTTGGTGGCAGCATCCAGCCGGGCTTGCGCTTCGCGAACGTGCTGATCGGCTCGATAATACTTGACCAGGGCAATGTTGGTCGGACCCATCGTCAAAATCCCTTCAAAATTGATTCACTTGTCAAAATAATACGAGCCCAACCGCTCCGCGGCGAATTGGCTCCCCTATTCTTTATCAAAAATATCTCCAGAAGGGAAAGCGCGCGCTAATAGATTCGCCCAGGATCTGCAAATTTCAGCCTTTTTAACGCCAAGCCCCCCCATTTGTCTCGATGTTAGCGCAACTACATTCAAAAAATGAACGCGCGCATTGCATCATCCGTCCCAAAAATCCCGAAATGCAGGCTTCCGATCAGCTTATTGCGCCACGACCTGAATCGGCAGCGACGCCTCCGCCACGCGATTCGCCTGGCGATCGACGATGCTCACCTTCAACAGATACCGTCCCACCGTCAAAGTCGACGGAAATGTCACCAGCGTCCGCAGATAAAAATCGTGCCGCCGATTCCTCGCCAGATCCTGAACCTGCTGCGTTTTATCTGCCCACACCTGCATGCCGTCTTCCGTATACAGAACCGCTTCCTGCGTCACATCCGTCTGCCAGATCTTCGCCTGGTTCTGCTGCGAAGAAAAATTCTCCAGCTCGCAATAAATGATCGCCTGTGTCTCCCGCTGCGCCGGAAAGCGAGACGGATCGATCGGGTCATATCTTCCAAACCCTTCCACCTTCGTGCAAAGCGTCAACGTCGGAATCGACAATTCCGCCTGCGTCTTCAACCGGTCCGCCAGATCCGTCAGCGGTTTGATCTTCCGCGACAACAGCATGTTGTTGTCCGAGCGAAGCGTATTCTTGAAATTCGACAACCCATCCATCACCGCCGAGATCAGCTCGCGATCCTCGCTAGGCAATCCTGTGACTGCCGAAAGCTGAGGCACCGGCTCATCCCGCAAAAAAAGCAAAAGCTGATAGTCCAGATTCGCAGACAAATCGCGCGGATAATCCTTCGCGTGCTTGGTGATGCGCGATTCAAATGAATCCGTCGCCGGCGTCAACACCGCCGACGCCTTATCCGCATTCTGCTCCGGCGGCGGCGGCAGGGCAATCGGCGTGTTGCTCGCCTCCGTCGTCTTCACCACCTCCACCGCCGCGCCCGAATTCGCCTGCGCCATCGACGCCTGAATCGCCGGCTTCACCTCCGGCGCACCCTTCTGTGCAATCGGCGCAGTCGTCGGTACCCGTCCCTCTTCCGTCGGCCCGATGCGAAATTCAGTCGGATCGATCAACCCCGAAATCGAATCATCCTGCGACGTCGGCCTGACCGCATTGCGGCGAGCCATCGCGCTTTCCATCGACTTGGCGTAAGACTCCGTCTTCCGAGCCAGCAATCCCGCCGACACCGGCTGCGACGGCGTCGGTATCAGCAGCGGGTCCTGCGACGGTGCATCATTCTGCGCAATCGCTGGCTGCGTGGCCGGCGATGATTCCGCCTGGTTCGGCTCGATCTGCAGCGCGATCTTTTTATTCTGTGGAGTGGAACTGCATCCGTTAAACGCGAGTACGGCAGAAGCGAGCGCGACGCCCGCAAGACGTGTTTTCATTGTGCCCATCCTTGGCTTTGAAAAGGTGCCCGGCCATCCTAGCCAGCTTTTTTTAGTATAACGTGATACGCAAGCCCCACGCAAGAGTTCAGAATCCCATTTGTAGCAACTCAAACCCATCGCCCATCAGACGCCGGTGTCTGAGGTATCCCGAAGACCCGGATTCTTCCCTGCTATATTTTTTCTTCGCGGCTTTCTTCGCGAAATCGCGCCTTCGCGGTCTCTCCCAAAATATCCATTCATTCCAACTGAGCAATCACCAGCGTCTGATCATCCACCGGCTCCAGCTTTCCCTGCCAAACATGCACCGCCGACTGAATCGATTGCAGCAATTCCCCCGGCGAATCCCCAATCCACGCACGCAGCAATTCATGTACGTTCTCAACGCCAAATTGTTTGCCGCCCGGATTAAATGCTTCAAAAATCCCGTCGCTCATCACCAGCAGCACCCCACCAGGCGCAAACTGGATCGGCTCACACCGCTCCGCAAGAAATTCCCCCATCACCCCCAGCGGCGGCCCAGGCGGATTCAACGTTTCGATCTCCCCCTCGCGCGTCCGCATCACCAGCACCGGCCCATGACCCGCGCTGCTCCAATGCAACAATCCCCCGCGATCCAGAATCCCCACAAACGCCGTCACAAATCGCCCCGACTCCAGATCCGCATTCAGCCTCGCATTCGTAAGCGAAAGCATCTCATGCGGATCGGGATTCAAATCGCACATCGCCCGCACCAGCGTCCTCGCCTGCGAAACCACCAGCGCCGGCGCAATCCCATGCCCCGAAGCATCACCCAGAAAAATCCCCAGCCTCCCATCCGCCAGTTTCCACAAATCAAACGAATCGCCTCCCGTAATCGACGCCGACAGCGTCCACCCAATCGATTTCACCCCCGCAATCTCCGGCGGCCGGCTCGGAATCAGCGCCTGCTGCACCGTCTTCGCCAAATCCATCTCCCGACGAAGCTCCGCCCCCTCAATCGCCTCCTGCTGCAACCGATATCGCTGCATCGCCACCCCCGCCTGGTCCGCCAATAGCTGGATCAGCGATTCATCCGCCCCCGTAAAATGATCCCGCGAAATCTTGTTCACCGCCTGGATCACCCCCACCGGCTCTCCCTTCAAATTCAACATCGGCGCCGTCAGCAAATTGCGCGTCACAAACCCCGACCGCCGATCCGGCTCCGGATTAAATCTCGAATCTTCATAAGGCTTCTTGCAATGGAAAAGCTGGTTCGATTTGAACACGAACCCCACGATCCCCGAATTCGCCGGCACGCGAATCTCTTTCGACCCCAGCGCAATCTTCGTCCAAAGCTCGTCCGTTTTCGGCTCATGCAGAAAGATACTCGCCCGCTCGCAACCCAGCATCGCGCAGCAATGCCGAACGATTTCATCGAGCAGCAGATCAAGCTCCGTCGTCACCGCGAGCAACCGCGAGACTTCCAGCACCTGCTTAAATTGTTCGGGAGAAATTGAAGATAACTCCGGCATACAAGGAAATGTCCTGTCCGCTTGCGGTTTAGCAACGGAAATCGCTCACGGCCGCGCCGCATCCGACATCGCCACTGGCGCAGGCTGCGTCGCCGGCGCCGCCATCCGCCCATCCGGCAATCGCTCCTTGCTGCGATCATGAAACACATGGCAACTAATGCAGTTCCCGCTCGCCGCCTCCACCGCCGCCCCACCCGGCTTATGACAATCAATGCAATTCTTATCCTTCGCCGCAAACCGATCCAAATCCGGCGAAAGCACATCCGCCGTCGCTGTCGCCGTCACATCCCCGCTGCTCAGTGCCGCTTGATGACAATCCACACAACTCATCTCCCGGTGTGGCCGATGATCGAACCGCGAATTCGCAAACCAATGCCTCGCCGTCGTCGGAATCCCCGTCGCCACCGTATCCAGCGCCACCGCCGGCTGCGTCGTCGCCGCACTCATCAGCGCCGGCATCGTTCCCCCATTCATCTCATGACATTTCGCGCACGAATTCCCTAATCCAAATGCGACATACGCCTCCAGCACCGATCGATCCGGCGTCGGCGTATCCGCCCCGTTCAAATCCTGAAGCTGCTTGATCTGCGGCAGAGCCCCCGCCGCCGGCGTATCCAGCCACCCACCTGCCTCGTCCTTCACCTTCTTCAATTGCTTATCCACCCACTCATCTTCTGTCATCGGCTTCGCCGCCGGCGCTGCCGCCCCCCTCCGCCCCCTCCCGCCCCCTCCGCCCGACGCCGCCGGCGTCAACTCTTTCGTCTGCTGTTCCGGCGTCATCGCCGCAAACTTCGCCCGAAACGCCCCGCCCAAATCCGCCATCTGCCCCCGCACCAGCGGAAACTCCACATGCGAAAACGCGATTCCCGCATCCAGCTTAATCTGATGACACCCTGAACACGCCTCCGCATAACTCACCGGCCGCATATACCCATCATCCCCATTCCGAGCATTCACCACCGGCTTCACCCCGCCCGCCCCAAACGGCGGCAACTCGCTCAATCCCAACCCCGCTGGCACCTGCGTCGAATGGCAAAGCGTGCAATTATTCGCCGCC
>DATAPK010000396.1:0-7538 GCA_036265245.1 Tepidisphaeraceae bacterium
GGGGAGTTCGTAGCGCCGGCCCTTGTCGGGACCTTGGAGGACGAGGAGGGTAAGCACGTCATCAAGTATATCTTTAGAATGACCAATGACGAAACAAGAATGTTGCCAATGCCCAATGACCAAATCCGAATGACCAATGAATGACCAAGGCTCAATGACCAACCATCGGGCTTTTTTTTAGTCATTTGGACATTGGGATTTCATTGGTCATTCGGTTTTGGGTATTGGTCATTACCCTGCGGTGTATGCCGCCTTTGCGGGATCTGTGGCGTTGGTTGCTTTGGCGCGGCCGTTGGCGGCGAGGTGTTGGAGTAAGAGGTAAACGGTTTCGGTGGAGTCTTTGGCGCTGATTTTGGTGGCGACCTGGTCGGCGGTTTGGGCGGACGAGTCGAGGGCGGCGAGCACTTTGGCCTGGAGAGAGAGGACGACGGCAGCGGCTTTTTTGCCGGCTTCTACGCCGGGCTGGTGGTAGGCGTTGACGTTGACGAGGCTGCCGTAGAAACCGACGGCGCGTTCGAAAAGTGCGATGAGGGCGCCGATGGTTTTGGGATCGACGCGATTGACGGTGAGGGTCATGGATTCGCGATCGTTGCCGTAGAGGGCTTCGCGGGTGCCGAGGAGGAAGCCGTGGAGGTAGTCGCCGGGGGTGACGCCGGGATCGACCTCGATTTTCTCGCCGCCGGATTCGAGGACGCGGATGAAGACGATGTAGAAATTGTTTACGCCATCACGCAATTGTTGCACGTAGGCGTGCTGGTCGGTGGAACCTTTGTTGCCGAAGACATTGATGCCTTGGTCGACGCGTTTGCCGTCGAGATCGAGACGCTTGCCGAGGGATTCCATCACGAGTTGCTGGAGATATCGGCTGAAGAGGAGGAGACGATCTTTGTAGGGCAGGACGACCATATCTTTGGCACCTTTGCCGTCGGTGGCTTTGTACCAGCAGAGGGCCATGAGGGCGGCGGGGTTTTTGAGGGTGTCGTGGGATCGCGTGGCGACATCCATTTCGGCGGCACCGTCGAGCATGCCTTGAATCTCCACGCCCTGGAGCGCCGCGGGCACGAGGCCGACGGATGAAAGCTCGCTGGTGCGTCCGCCGACCCAATCCTGCATTGGGATGCGCTTGAGCCACTTGTGCTCGATCGCGTATTTGTCCATGGCCGAGCCGGGCATGGTGATCGCTACCGTGTGCGGGCCAAAGTCGAGGCCGGCTTTCTTATAGGCATCGGACATGACGAGCATACCGTTGCGTGTTTCGGGTGTGCCGCCGGATTTGCTGGTGACGAGCGTCAGGGTCTCACCGAGTTTGCCTTTGAGATGGCGCAGGGTGCGGGCGATGCCGTCGGGGTCGGTGTTGTCGATGAAAAAGACGTGCATTTTGTCGGTGGAGGGATCGCCGAGGGCGTCGGCGACGAATTCGGGGCCGAGGGCGCTGCCGCCGATGCCGATGGAGAGGATTCGGGTGAACTTCGGTGCGGTGGGTGGTTTGATTTTTGCGGAATGCACGTCGGCGGCGAAGGATTTGATGGTGGCCAAGGTGTCGGTGATTTCTTTGGCGATGTCTTTGTTTGGCGCGAGGTTGGCGGCGCGGAGCCAGTAGTGCCCTACCATGCGATTTTCGTCCGGGTTGGCGATTGCGCCTTTTTCGAGTGCGTCCATTGAGGTGAACGCTTTTTGCATGGCGGGTTCCATCTTCTGGAGGAACGCCTCGTCGAAGTGCATGCGGCTGGCGTCGAGGGTGAGGTTCAGCGAGGGAATGGTGCAGAGATATTTTTGATAGCGTTGCCAGAGTTCGGTGGGGTTCATGGGCGTCTCCTGCGGGTTTGGTGCGCGCGTCACAGGCTATAGCGTAACATCGAGAATATAAAATTGACAAACGAAAGAGATGAGAGACCGCGAAAGCGCGACGGCGCGATGGATTCGCGAAGGAAGAATATATCCATTTTCACTTCGCGACGTTCTTCGCGATATCGCGCTTTCGCGGTCTCATCTCGTCAGAGGGGCATCTACTTATTTCGCCGCGGCGGTGGCGCCGGTGCGGGCGTGGTCGATTTCGGTGCGGGCTTTTTCGAGGTCGCTTTTGAACTGGGGGTTTTTCATCAGTTCGTGGAAGATTGCCAGGCCGAGTTCACGGCCGGCGACGACGTCGCTGGGGTAGTGGACGCCGGCGATGACGCGATCCCAGCCGACTAACTCGCCGCGCTGGATGAGCTTGGCGCGGTTGGCGGGGTCGATTTCGGCGAGCATGAGGGCCATCACCATACTGCGCGTGGCGTGGCCGCTGGGGTAGCTGGAATCGGTTTCATCGATGACGGCTTTAACTTTCGGGTGCGCCATCGGGGGGCGGGCGCGATCCCAATGTGCTTTGCCTGCTTTGCTGAAATATTTCGCATCGACCATGGTCTTCTCAAAGAGGGCTTTGGTTTCGGGACAATTTTCAGGCGTGAATCCGGGGCCGAGCACGTCGGAGAAAATGAAGACGGTGAATTTGTCTTCCAGCTTGATTCGCGCAACCTGTTCGGGGGTGCGATCTTCCTGAAGCTTGAGGATTAAGCCGATCTCGGATTGCTGTTCGAGCGAATCCTGGGCTGGAGGCTCGGGCAGGAGATTGGCGACGTCGACGGAATCGGATTTGAGGAAATTGAGCGTGGTGGCCGGCTTTTCAGCACGGGCAATCAGGCTTGCGAAGAGAATCACCGGCAGAATCAGCGTGATGCGATTGCGTTTTTTCATTTCAATTTCTCGTCAGAAGGCGATGGACTATTCAGAATCAAAATGCCCGATTGACCTGTAGCCGAGACGCGTGCGTCACCTCATCTTTTCTGTGTCAAAGGAGGCGACGCAGGCGTCGCGGCTACACAAAACCAACGTGTCAGATCAAATAGGCGAAACAGATTAGATTCGCGCAAAGTTTTCGTTAGCATTGGGTGGGCAAGACAGCGGGCGGGGTTGTCTGTAAAATGCCCGGCCCAATTTGAACAGAAAGGTGATGTATATGTCGCAAAATAAACTTCCCGTCAGCACGCTCGGTTTGGATGCCAGTTTTGGTTTTGGCGATCGGCTGGGCGTCGCGACGCCGGGGCATGTGGCTTCGATGAAACGCGCGGGGGGCGGAATTAAACCGATTTACGCGCAGCAGTCGATTCGGGAGATGGGGCGAACCAACCGCACACCTGATCAGGTGATGGGCGATGCGGTTCGCGGGGCGAAGGAGGCGGGCTGGACGGGTGTGCAGGGGGCGGATGCGGATCACCTCAAGACGCCAAAGGATGTGGATTATACCGCCGATGCGGGGTTTGTTTTTTTCACGATCGATCCATCGGGTGAGGTGGATGCGCAGGCGGATGATTATTCGGTGGATCAACTTGCGGCGAAATTCAAATCGATTGCGGGGCAGACGCCTTGGGTGAAAGAATACGAAGGGAAGACGATCAAGCTGAGCAACGGCACGGAGATCAAGCTGGATGCGCCGGTTGTTCAGAAGGCGGCGGTGAAATATGGCAAGGCGATCGCGATGGCGGGCGAGCTGGCGAAATACATCGCATCGGCGGCGACGAAGCGGAATCAGCAGCATGAAATTGAGTTGAGCGTGGATGAAACGCCACAACCGACGACGCTGGCGGAGCATTACATCATCGCCGAGCAGTGTTTGAAGAGCGGCATGAAGCTCGTGAGCCTGGCACCGCGGTTTATTGGTGAGTTTGAGAAAGGCGTGGATTACAAGGGGGATCTCAAGGCGCTGGAAAAATCGCTAGGCGATCATGCGGCGATCGCGCAGCAGCTTGGGCCTTATAAGCTGAGCCTGCATAGCGGATCGGACAAGCTTTCGATTTATCCCGCGTTCGCGAAGCAGACCAAAGGGATGTGGCACGTGAAGACGGCGGGCACGAGCTATCTGGAAGCGCTTCGCGCGGTGCTGCGTCATGATGAGGGATTGTTCCGCAAGATCGTCGATTTCTCGCGCGGCCGATATGACACGGACAAGGCGACGTATCACGTGAGCGCGACTCTGGCGACGACTCCCCCACCGTCGGATATTCGCGACGCGGTGAAGCTTGAACAGATTTATCTGGAGCGATGGGAAGATGTGAAAACGCTTCGCGGGTTTACCGAGCCGGGGCGGCAGATTCTGCATACGACGTTTGGATCGGTGCTGACGAGCACGGAATTTGGGCCTCAGATCAAGCAGATTTTGAAGGAGCATCCGGAGACTTATACGAATATTCTGGATGAGCATTTTGCGAATCATCTGGAGGCGTTGCGGAAGGGAATGTAGCAAGCGAGACGATCACCCGGAACCGAACCAATTGACTATTCATCATTACAGGAAGCCATGAAGATTCTGCTTACCACCACCAGTTACCAAGACACCCCGGGCAAGCACCATGACATGTTGGACTCCAGCGGCCTGGAAGTTGTTCGCGCTCGCGGGCCGCTGACTGAAGCGCAGATGCTTGATCTCATCACTGCCAATAATGGATTCGATGGCCTGCTGAATGGCGACGATCATATCACCGCCAAGGTCATCGACGCGGCCTTGAATGCGAAAACTCGGCTGCGCGTCATCGCGAAATATGGGATTGGGCTGGATTCGATTGATGTGAAGTATGCGACGAGCAAGAAGATTCCAGTTCTCTTCACGCCGGGGGTGAATCACACGACTGTGGCGGAGCATGCGTTTGGATTGATGATCGCGTTGGCCAAGCATTTTTGGCCGCACTTACGCAGCACGAAGAAAGGGGAATGGAAGCGCATCACCGGGACGGAATTGTTCGGCAAGACGATCGCGGTGCTGGGTGTGGGGCGCATTGGCAAGGAAGTCATCAAGCGCGCTCGCGCGTTTGATATGAATGCGAAGGGATACGATGTTTATTGGGATCATGGCTTTGCCGAGGCGTGCAGCGTTAGTCGGTGCACCACGGTGGCCGAGGCGATTCACGAGGCTGACATTGTTTCGCTTCACATGAATCTCGACGACACCAATCGCGGTATGTTCAATAAGGATTTGCTGGCGAGCATGAAGAAAGGCGCATTTTTGATTAATACCGCGCGTGGTGGATTGGTGAACGAGCTTGACATCGCCGCGGCGTGCAAGTCGGGGCATTTGGGTGGGTACGGGACGGATGTTTTGGATAAAGAGCCCCCCGCCGCCGATCATCCGTTCAGGGACATCGACAATATTATCGTCACGCCGCACGTGGGGAGCCGGACGTTTGAATCGGTCGAGCGGCAGGCGATGCGGGCGACGCTGAATATCGTGAATTTCCTGAATGGAGATAAGGATTATATTCAGGCGAATCAAATCTGATCGGCATCGCGCAGTTCGACGAGCAACGTCAAAAGCACAATCGCGCTGTTATTGATTCTGCTTGCCATGCGGACGGCGATGAAGATGGGCTGCATTGCGAAGTCTGGCGGAATCACGAGATGAGGTCACGCCATGAAAACAAGCAAGTCATATTTGTTGTTGATCGCGGCATTGTTGGCGTTCGCTAGTTTTTCCAGAGCGCAGGACAACGTTAGTGGCGGCAAAGAGCCGATTGACAACTCGATCGATCCATCAAAGCTGGTGTACGATTATCTCGTTGATGGCGATCTGCCTTCTGACGATCCAGCTGCGAAGAAATTCAAAACGCTGCAGGCGGCATACGAGGCTGCTGCGGAGGGGACGGAACAAAGGCCGACTGTCATCGGCATTAAGCCAAACGTGTATCAGCTTCCCGGCGGGGCTCGTACGCCGAGCATGAGCATCACGAAGAACTGGATTACTTTTCTTGGATTGACCAACAATCGGCGATCGGTGGTGCTGGCGGACAATCGCGGGCACATGGAGGGGGCCGACGACGACGGATATATCCTCGACGTCAACGCGACGGGATTTACCGCGAAGAATTTGACCATCCTGAATTACACGAACTGCGATTACGAATATCCGGGTGATCCGAGCAAGAGCCTGAAGATGCGCAACCCAACCATCACGCAGGCGGTTTCTCTGCAGGCGCAGGGTGACAAGCATGTGTACGAGAACATCGCTCTTTGCAGCCGGCTGGATACGATGTTTCTTCGAACGGCTCGATCCTATTTCAAGAATGTTTTTATCGAGGGGACGGATGATTTCATTGGCGGAGGGAACGTCAGCTATTGGGAAAACTGCAAGGTTATTTTCCCAACCGGCAGTGGTGTGATGTCGGCGGGCGGGGTTGTGTTCAAGAATACGACTTTTGAATCGACTGAGGGCATGCAGTTTTCCAAGGGACCGGGAAGGCCTGATGCGCTGATTGATTGTGTGTTGCCGGTGAGTTCAGCGCGAAATCCTGTCGCGTGGATTCGCGGCAAGGTGCCGCCTCGGCCGACGCAGTATTATCTCACGTATCACTGCAAGGACGCCGCGGGCAATCCGGCTGTCATTCGGGATGGCTCGGCGGCGAATGCGGGCTCGGCGTATGGCAGAGAACTCTCCGACCGCGAGGCGCTGGCGTTTAACCCGTGGAATCTTCTGCGCGGGGCTGACGATTGGGATCCGACAGGCAGCAAAGCGAATTTCGCGGAGCAGAGAAGCCAGATCTATCGAATGATTTTGAATCCCGCCAGTTCCAACGTTCGCACGAATGGAAACGGGACGACGATCCGCGCCATGGTCTTGCCCGCAAATGCCGCGGACAAAACCGTTAAATGGTCGACCCATTCCGATTTGATCTCGCTCGATCAGACGACAGGGCCGGCCGTCAATGTGATGGGGAAAAATAATACTTCATCGGCGCAGTGGGTTGCGGTGACAGCGACGGGCGCGAACGGCTTTAACGTGAATGCGTATGTTTACGTTGAGCCGCCTTATACTGATCCGCCGGCTATTACCGCGGGGCCGACGTTGAATGCGCCGGCGCATGGATCGATTGATGTGGGTTACACGCTTGATCTGACAGGCCATGAGGATCAGTCGCTCATCTCGTGGTTCATCAGCGACGATGCGTCGGGCGCGAATGCCAGGGACATTGCGGTCAGTCGCGGCGATCGGCCGTTGAAGGAATTGCCTTTGACGCTGGGGTATGTCGGCAAATATATCAAGGCGACGCTGGAGCCTAAGCACCAGTTGAGCGATGCAGGGGCGGCTAAGTCGGTTGTCGCGAAATCGCCGATTGCGGCGTCGGATGTGATCACGACTACGGTTAATCCGGATTTCAGAAATTTCGTGGAAACGCCCAATTCGTCGTATGTCAGCGGTCTGTGGACCGTCAACGGGACTTGGACGATTCAGGCCGGCGACTTGTATGAAAATGGCTATGGCATTCGCGTCGGCTCGCAGGGGGCATCGCTGCTTTATCAGCAGGATGCCGATTGCGGCGATATGCAGATTGAGTTGGTGATGACGCCTGAAAAGACCGCGGGAATGGTGTTTGGAAGCCCGGGCGCTTCCACCGACGGCGATCGCGTGCAGAAGATGGACGTCTATATCAAATATGATCCGCGCACGAAGAATGGGTATGCCCTGCGGTTCTGGCGGACAACGCAGTCGGCCGAAAAGTGCATGTATCAGCTTT
>DATAPK010000397.1:0-3569 GCA_036265245.1 Tepidisphaeraceae bacterium
CGCGCGTGAAGGTTCCTGATTTCGCCAGCTGGCTGCCCGAACCGATCCGCCGATTCACGCTCCCTGCGGCGATCCAGGATGCCGACCACCTGAGCTTCGTGCAGGGCGGAGGCCACGGCGGCTCGCACCCGCATCTGGCTCACGCATTCCTGCAAGCCGTCCAGGGCAAACGCGCTGCATTCCCCGACGCCGCCACCAGCGCCAACTGGACCATGGTCGGCCTATGCGCCCACGAGTCGGCGCTGAAGGATGGAGACAAGGTGAAAATACCGGTGCTTTAGGCGCGCTGGCCGGTCGAAATCGTTCTCATTTCGCGTGCATTGTTCGCGATGTAATGCGTGCCGGCGGTTTGCCGGGACCAACCCCGCGTTTCGACCCCGCCACAGCGATTGAGGTAATGAAATGTAATCTTTTGTACTGGATCTGCCGAGGATTATAGCAAATATTTGATATTTATGATATAGAGCATTTGGGACAAGAGTGGTGCGCCGCAGGATTACAAAATGTTAGCTCGCGAGGAATTTCGGGATCTTCGACGCAACAAGAAGAGCCCCATCGCGATCGCTGAAAGTCCTGGCGCGGATGGTTCTGGCAAATCAACGTACATGACGGCGACGGGAGTCCCGAATTTCGAGTCCGTGGAAACAGTCGTGATCTGCCCGCTGCTCAGGTTCACCTCATAAATTCCAGCATGATGGAGGCCGCCGCTGCCGTCGGCGACGAGCAAATTGCCATCTGGGGCAATGTTCATTCCGTTGACTTGCTGGAAACTCCCTGGCGGCGTGAGATATGACTGGGAACCATCCTGCAAACTGATGCGGACGATGCTGCCGATGCCATTTTCCGTGGTGTTGCCGACGGCGACGGTGCCATCCGGCAGCGCCTCAACAGCCCAAATCGAATGCAGAAGGTTGCCAGTGCTGACGATGCTGAATGTACCGTCGGGAAATACCCGTCTCAGCTCTCCGTCGCCCTCATCACCGACAAGCAAGGATCCGTCGGGCAGACGAGCCATGCCCCATGGATTAAGCGTGCTGTTCCCCGAATAAAGGGCTGCCTGTCCGGAAATTGTATCGACACGATAGATATTTCCGCCGCCGCTGGCGACCAAAACTGAGTGATCACTGTCGGGGAGCATCGCGCCAGAGGGGAAATGTAATTGAAAAGGCGGCGTGAGAATGCTTGCCCATGTTCCTGTTGATAGACTGAGCTTATAGATATTGGTTAACGTTGCATCGGCAGCCAATAGCGACGTTGGTGATTGAAGCACCAAGCTCCGGGGTTCCGCCCCAAAACCGCTGCCGATTGACGTGGCGACGCCCGTGTTTGGATCGACCTGGAAGAGCAGGCCTTTGCCCTGGCTGGCATCGGAGTCCAAGACGAGCAGTTCGCCCTGCGAAAACGGGGGGATGTCGGCAAACGCACGTTGATGCACCACCAACGCGGTGAAGATCGCCACGACGACAGACAGAAAACGGATTTTGGCCGTCGTCCCAATTGGATGTTGATTCATTGTCCCGAGCCCTCTACAAAGAATATACGCATGCGATTGGGTCGATGCAATGAATTTGTTTGGCGCAATCGCCATTGTCAGCGCGTTGGTGATTCACCCTCGGTGCCCGAGACAAACGAAAGAAGTGTGCCGAGAATTGTCGCCTGAGACATCGCGGCGGGGTAGGATCGTCGATTCGAAGTCACTGCCCTAATGAACCCATCCACTTCGTTCCGCAGCCGCAGCTCGGATTCTGCCGTCAAACCGAATTCCACCACCACGGCCGGAATCAAACGATCAATCCCGGCATTCAGGTGATCGGGGTAATCTCTGGCCTCCAGCACCGACTTGATACGCCGGTCAAGTTTCCCAGTATGCCTATATGGTCGTAATTTTATCCGGTGGCCTGAGATTTCCCTGACGGTCGCCAACGTTTTTGTAAGAAATCACAAGATATTCTCCATCGCCCAAGCGAGGCCAATACTAACATCCCTCAAAGGATATTCACCGACCGAGCCGCCAGGACGACGACCACTGTCAGGGAAATCGCCGACTGGATCATTGTCAGCACTTTTGCCCAGCGCGACAGCACCGGGGAATCGGTTGGGGAGAATGCCGTGCTGGTGTTGAACGCGAGGAACAGGTAGTCGATGTAGGTCGGCGACCAGAGCGTTCCATTCACCTCGCCCTTGTCCTCCAGCGTCATTTGCGGAAAGAGAAATGCGCCGGTTGGATGCCCGATGCGCAAATCGCGGCCGTGGGGGCCGCCGGCATCCAGCCGCCAATACCAATAGGCGAACACCAGCACGTTCGTCACCCACAATGCCGCGGCAGAGCGGAGCATCGTCGTGGGCGGCTCCTTGTGCGCGGGCAGCGCCAGGATCAGCAGCGCGAGCGACCAGACCATGAACATCGTCGTAACCGCCGCCAGCAGATGGCCCAGGATCTGGTTCATCGCCTGGTGGCCGCTGCGATGCGTGATCATGGTGGGAATAAGCAGGGCGATGACGATCGCAAGCTGGAGCCAGCGCGGGCCGACGGCAAGTGAGGCCGGCAGCGCAGTGTAGATGCCGCCCACCGCCACCAGCGCGATGATGGCGGGCCAGCGGGATTCAGGAGGATCGAGCGGCGTCTCGCCGGGCGGTTGCTGCTGCATGGGCATTACGCATACGTGTTTCGGGGACAAATCACAATTGAGCAAATTCGCGGATTGTCCGCAACTTTCGTTTTGCATCGGCATGCGTGAACGATAGACTCGTCCCGTCGAAGCATTCATTAAAAGGGAGTTGATATGATGCCGCGATCATTTCCGGCGATGTGTTTTGTTGGATCTTTTATCTTTTCTGGTGTGCTGTCGTATCCGACGTTCATTCGGGCGGCCCAACCCGCGACTCAGCCGGCGCGGGAGGCAACGCCGCCGCCGGCAGCCAACGCGGCATTTGAAGCCGGGCGGGCGCTGGCGAAGAAGGATCGCGGTGCGAATATCGTTGGAGAAAAGCTCCCAGTTCCTGAGACTTTTCTGATGATGTGGATGATGCCCGACAGCAGCGACGCCAATCTGCTGGAGTATTATCAGGCGATCGTGGCGGACCGCTTCGGCGTCAAGTCAGAAGAGGTGATGTTTCATGCGGGTTTGACGGATCCCATAGACTGGGCCCACGGCTACAACGCCGAGATGCAGCCCGATGTCGAAAAGCGAGCCGGTGCGCACGGGATGAACAAGGCGTGGAAGGAAGCGTGCGCCACGTCAAAGGCCAAGCGCGCCAAATACCTGGAACAGCGACAGACCAAGGGCAACCCCGCAACTCAACCCGCGTCAACCCAGCGGGCGGATGAGAAGCAGGAATTGAATAAATAGCCTGGACGGAACAGCGCGGCGTTGCCGATTTTTGCGTGGCGCGGTTAAGGCGATCGAGTTCCCCCACGGGTAGAATTAAAGCGGGACGTCGGGATCTCGTTGATAGAACCTGGCGTCGTTGTCCGCGATGAAAAACGTGTTCCTGAAGTTGACGATTTCCTCCTTCTGAACACCGTCAACGTAGGCGCTATTCAGGCTGAGTTGGAATCGTTTCACTTT
>DATAPK010000398.1:0-4104 GCA_036265245.1 Tepidisphaeraceae bacterium
GATCATCTTCAATTGCGACCAGTCGCCGTCATTAAACCAGTCTGGGCAGATATCGCCGCGGCCAAGCATTTTTTCGAAGAAAACCTCGGCATCATCGTCGATTTTATCGCGGTTCTGCCCCATGCTCACGCGGGCGGCATACATATCGTCCTCGGTGCTGGCCAGTCGCAAGGCCTCATACCCACAGTGCTGCCGAACCAGTTCGGCGAGTTGTTTATAAAACATCCAGACGTCGTCGTCGGGATAGGGCGGCGGCTGACAATGCCGCTTTAACGCATGCTGGAAGTATTTGAGCTTCTCTTCCCACGTCAGATGGGGGTCCATCGCGAGCGTGACATATTGCCCAACTTTATATGCCTCATGCGAATGCCGATCGCCGATTCGGTCGGCTTCGTGGCCGAGTTTGGCGTAGTAAGACTCCGGCCTCCCTATTTCCGGCATTGGCGGAAGTTGGCGAGACTTCATCATTCGCCGCCTCTTCAAAGCCAATTGCAACAACAGCACATACAGACCAGACGTGCTTAATAAGCCAACCGCTCGAAAGTGTAGTTTACAGGCATGCCAAGGGTTATGGCAAGGATTTGTTTGGGAATAATCAGCCGTTTCAACCGTTTAGAAGAGATGCCAGCATAAAGCTCTTTACGGTCTGGCCGGTCGTGTTAGAATTATGCAGGTCGGTCAATTCATGGGAAAAGATCAAAGGAGCGAATCAAAATGTCGTTTTCAAAAGTGCTTCTCCTTGCCATCACAATTGGGTTAGTTTCGGCTTTCTTCGCCGCTGGCACTTGCCTGGCAAAAGATCCACCTAAAGAGCCAAGCAAAGATCCCAGTTCTTCCACTGATACCCCTGAGGTGGCGACGCTCAAACAGGCTTATGCGCTTTTGAAGTCCGCAGATCATGATTACAAGGGACATCGCGTGAAGGCGATGGATTCGGTGAAGGAGGCGTGCCTGGTGTTTGGCGCCGATCCCAAAGGGGATGGAAAAGGGGATCAGTCGCAGGCCGATTCCGACACGCAGCTTCGGCAGGCGGATCAACTGCTTTCCAAAGTTCGCACTTACGCCGCGGCTCAGAGACAGAATCAGGTGCTGATCCATGTTAACAAAGCGATCAGCGAAATCTCGCTGGCCCTGGCGCGCAATTGAGACCGTTACGTTTCATTCCAAAACTCACCTTTCCTTCCAGCCCGGCGATGGCGTAGGATAGCGGCCCGGTCGGCGTTGGCCGATCCAATCTGATTTTGCCTATCAAACGGAAGGAGATTCTTATGATTCGCTTGAATTGCATCGCGCTGGCGATGCTGGTGTGCGGTGGGTTTTTGGTGAGTTCGGCGCGGGCGGCGGATGCGACGGCGAGCGCGACGGTGGCGCCATCCAAGGCGGCGGCGACTCAGCCGAGCAACACCAACGTGACCGGCACGGTGAGTTTCACCCAGGACGGCGATGATGTGAAAGTGGTCGCAGATGTTGCGGGGCTTTCGCCGGGCAAGCACGGGTTTCACATTCACGCCAAGGCTGATATGTCTGATCCGCATCTGGTCAGCGCCGGCGGGCACTGGGATATGGGGCATCACCATCATGGCGGGCCTGATACGGCTGAGCATCACAGCGGCGATCTTGGCAATCTGGTGGCCGACGATTCCGGCAAGGCTCATTTGGAAGGGACGCTTAAAGGCGTGAAGATTGCCGAACTGGCCGGCAAGAGCGTGGTTGTGCATGCTGGCGAAGATGACATGAAGAGCGACCCAGCCGGCAACTCCGGCGGCCGCGTGGCGGGCGGGGCGATTGAAGTGAAGTGATCTGAAAAAATTGAATCATTGAATCGTCGAGGAATTGAATCATTGAATCATCGGAACATTGAATCATTGGAAGAACGCAATCTTTTAATGATCCGATGATTCAATGTTTCAATGATTCAATTCCCTGCGGTTCAATTCTCCAGCAACTTTTTCATTGCAACTGTGCGGTGCCTGAACATCCTGCGGATTTTTCTGCGGACCAGGAGCCAATCCGCGATCCATCCGATTGGGCCGAAGGGGACTCGGTAGGTCACGCGATCGACGACGCGGGTTGATTTTTCGTCAATGCGTTCTAATTCATGGGCGTGCTGCCAGAATTTGAATGGGCCGGATTGCTGCTCGTCGACGAATCTGGCTTCCTCGCCAAATACGACTGCGTGGGGCGGCGTGTGCTCGATGATCTTGGCTACCCATCGCACCGCGCCTAGCGGGCCTCGCGCGCGGATGATGATGGTTGAGCCGACGCGCACGGGGAGATCCACCTGTTCCAGTGTTATTTGATCTTCCGGCGGCGACAGCGCGGGCAAGGAATGCTCGATGTCCTGGAAAAAGGCCCAGACTTTTTCCATCGGGGCGGCGAGGATTGTTTGGAATTCGAGGGTTGGCATGTCGGTAATGCGGATCGTGCACTGTGATCAGATAAATGTCGAGACGATTTCCGCGACCGATGGTCGCGGCTTTATAGCGGGGCGGATCGCTGTACAATCCGCGGCCCATGCAGTCGAACCGTGAATTTATTATCGAGCCGATTGGGCTGGAGGTGGATGCGATCCCCAGGCCGATCGATTGGCAGGTGATGTTTGGCAACGATCATCCTGTCGAGATCGAAATCGGCATGGGCAAGGGTACTTTCTTGACCGAGCAGGCCAAGGCTCATCCTGAGACCAATTATTTCGGCATTGAGTGGGCGAGATGGTTCTGGCGATACGCGAGCGATCGATTGCGGCGGAATGATTGCATGAATGCACGCACGGCAAGGGTGGAAGCGCTGTTTTTTCTCAGTGACTTCGTCAGGCCTGAGAGCGTTTCGATTTTGCACGTTTATTTTCCCGACCCCTGGCCCAAGGCGAGACATCACAAGCGGCGGTTGATCCAAGAGCCGTTTATGAAGCAGGCGCAGCGCGTTCTCGTGCCCGGCGGGCGGTTGCAGATCGTGACGGATCACCAGGAATATTTCGAGCAGATCGATCAGGTTGTGAAAAGTTCTTCGATGAAAGTGGTGGATTACAATCGGCCTGGTAGCGCGAGTGAAGGGGAGTTTGTGGGGACGAATTTTGAGCGGAAGTATCGGCGCGAGGGAAGGCCCTTTTACGCGATTGCGGCGGTGAAAGATTGAATGAGCCGGGATTATCTCTTTGGAAAAAAGTCGCCCTATAGGTTGTGCTTATGCCAAAAACTAATGCAAATGCTCATCAGAAATAGAATCCCAGCAGTTAGAAAGCAACACATTGCTACCCGCCAAACCTTTAAGCCTTGTTTGCTTAATTGGTTGCGTTGAAACAGGATCCCAATGGTGCGGCCACGGTGGGGTGGTAAGTGAGCCTTGCGAAGTCGGACCATTACATGGGAGAGGGCCAGCCCGACCCAGCCCAATAACACTGCGGCCCATAGACACAAGTTTGCAGGTGAATGTCTATCTTGTATTGGGACGCTCATTTCTTATTTGCCCGCTTCTTCCACGCCGACTCTTTAGCTTCAACTTTGTAAACGCCTGATTGCTGCCGTGTCGATATCGAATCTCAATGCGATCGCCGCGGTTGAAGTCTAAGGGCTTCGCGTGTTTTATTTCTGTCGCGTGTAATCGATTTGCATGCCTTTATACATCTTCCCTTCGCCGTCGCTCATATAGAGTTCGTATTTTTCGTGATCCTTGTCGGGATCGGTGATGACTTCCTTGATTTTCATCGGCTGGCCGCTCATGGGGTCGGTGAGTTGGCCTTCGAGAGTGGTGACATTACCGACGCAGGTGCCTTCGGTGATCATCGTGCCGGTGGAACTGCTGTCGATCCAGACGCTGGTGTATTTTTTCTTGCCGCGGTCGTATCCGATCAGGCCCATGCCGTGGAAGGGAATTTTTCCGGCGGGCATGGCCATTTCGCCTTCATAGTTGGCTTGAAGAAAGCGATCGCCGAGGATCATCTTGTAGTGCATCACGCCGGTGGTTGGCGTGCCGGGGGTTCCGTCGGGTTCCCAGAATTTGGCGTCGGCGTTCCAGTCGCCGGCCATTTGCTTCAACACATCATGCTCGGGGCCGGGCGCGCCCATTTTCATGTACTCTTCCATCATGGCCGCCGGATCGGTGGTC
>DATAPK010000399.1:0-5769 GCA_036265245.1 Tepidisphaeraceae bacterium
GTTGATCCGAAGCAAATCCAGAATTTTGTGAATAGGAATCAGCTGATCACTTCGAAAGCCTTCCACCATACATCCGATCGAGATGAGCAATACAAAGATCGCGACCAAAGGCCCATAGGTAAAGCTTCGACTTAATGGCAACGACACGACGATCAGCGCAAAGGCAAATGTCGCTTTCGTAAAATCCTCCGGGCTTGGACTGAGCCGGCCGAGAATCCAGAGTGTAAAAAAAATCTGGAACGTTGCAGTGACGGCGGAGAACGCGGTCATCATCGGTCCATGCGCCTTGACCGTTTGCACGCTTTGCTCGGCAGTGCGATTTAACCACCCTACCGCTGCCGCGCCGATCACATTTGGGATCGCGAAGACAACCCATCCCCACACTCCATAATCACGCACCAGCAGCACCGGCAGAAACATGCCGATGCACCACGTCCAGCTTATGCCCAGAAAAATTGCCCAGCCGAGGCACTTGAGCAGGCGCGCAAAACCAGAAGCCTGCGGCACGCCGCGCTCGTGATCGAGAACGGTCATCTGCGTTTTTTCCGCGCTTTTTTGACCTTGTGATGCATTTTTGGCGTGACGTGAAAGGTCGCTTCGCAGCGGCCGACGCGTTTGTCGGTTTCGCCCTGGCGGGTGGCTTGCTGGTGGATTTCCATTTCCATCGTGATGTTAAATTCAGAGCCGGTCGCCAACATTTCCTGGATATTTTCGCGAGCGGTCATGCGATACATCGCGGGGCCAAGACAGGGACGAAGGAAGGTGTAGTTGAGATTTTTGCAGACGACGGTGTAGTCCTCGCCGCAGGCGCCGAAGACATACATCCCGCCGGCGATTTCGCTGTTGGCCAGGAGCGCCCCGCCGGCCATCGCGCGATACCAGTTACGGTTGAACCGCCGGAACGGGAGATAGGCAGCGAAGGTGTTGCGATCGAGCTGCTTCATCCGAATGCCGCTGAAAAACGCCAGCGGCAGCCAGATCAGCGAGCAGATGGAATTCCAGAAATTATCCCGCGTGGAAAGCCGGCTGATGAACGCTTCGACTTTGTCGACCCATGTCTGCTTTTGCGGCGTGATCTGCGGCCTGAAGCGGCGCATCGGCATGCCCGGCGACGGCACGGTAATGTCGGCGGGATTCCCCTCATCGGGAAGGTCGGCGAGGATGCCCAGGTCGGGTTGGCTCATTTGGGTCGGACACGCGTCGCAAGCGACGCCGCTAAACGAAAACCGGCTGGTCGAATCATATTCCTTTCAAGCCCTCTTGGGGTGCCGAAATATCGGAAAAGATTTTGAGGGGAAGGGCGGGGTTATGCAAGCCGTGGCGCGGGCAGAAGTTTGGGCCACGTGCCAAGCGAATTTCACGGCGGGCGAATCGGGTGAGGCGGCGTTTCAAGCGGTTTTTACGGTGGAGGATTGGAGTGTCGCGGCGGGTCAATCGAATCTGATTTAGGGTAATTCGAATTGCGCGACGGGAAAGTCGGTTTTCGCGAGCTGATATTCGGTTGTTACAGGGGCAGAGTCGGTGGGCGCGATGGGAAAGTCGATGGGCAAGAAACGGCTGAAGAATGATTGACTGCGGATTTCGTAGATGACGCGGTGGCAATAGAGGCACAGGTTCATCCAATGGGAATCGTCGTCGGCAATATTTTATCGCAATTTTGATTAGATGCTTTTGTGATGGGGGTTTAAGATGGCTTTGACAAGTCTTGGGGAGAATTGTTCTTCCCAGCTTAGCCAATAGGGCAACAACTATTTCCCTTAACCTATGAGTTACGATCTCGGCTTCTGGCGGTACAAGGCTGGCGTCAAGCTCGAACACCAAGAGGTTTACGAGCAGCTTTGCGATGACCAGCGCGTCGAGGGGGTGGAAGATTTGCCGATCGACAAGCTTATCCTTCGCTTTAATGAACTGTTTACCGATTGGGAAAAAATTGACGATGTGACATTTGAGGGCGGCGACCTGGGAGGATTCCAGCTTTTTACGACGCGGCAGTTCTTCCGAGTCATTTGCTACAATATGAGCGGCGAAGAAATGAACAAATTTGTCGAAATTGGTATCGAGTTCGGATGTCCGCTTTACGATCCGCAAGTCGGACAGCGATTCGAAGGGGAATAATTACGGGCTGCACTATTTGCCGTGAATCGAACAAGTTGAGACACGACGATAGCTACTAAACCAATTTGATAATTACCGAGTTTCGCTCGGAGGACATATGAGATTTCTCGATCGTCTATTCAACAAGAAACCAACTCCAGTCGCCGCGGCGGGTGCGCCGTTCATGGAGCATCCCACCGGCCAGTTCAAATCCGCCGTGGATGCGATGGCGGATGCGATTAAGCGGCTGCGGGCGTTGCCGGAATGGAAAGACTGGATCACCTTTTGTGCGCAAGGCGTGGGAGAGGACGAGGATAGCGACTTCATGGCCGAGATCCGCATGCGGCGGGATGAGCTTCAACTGGATGAGCCGGTGGATGTGGATGCGATCATCCAGCACGCGGGCGTGGCGCGGGCGAGTCTGGTGAAGGCGGGGGAGAATTATTCTGTCGCAGGCGCATCGCCGGCGGAGGCGGCTTGGGTGATGGATGCGATCTTTCGGCTTTGCCTGGGGATTCGGCCGCACGCGGACGAGAAGGATGATTATGCGGTTGGGGCAGAGTGGTAGCGGGATGGGCAGATGCTGGTGGAGACCAGCATAATGGTGCGTGGAATGTGGTTATTCCTGTTGCACAATCCCAGTGAGATTAATCGAAAATGGACAGTTGCGGTTTCAGAATCGGCCTGAGGACAGGCCGGCTCAATTGGGAAGTTTTTTCAATTGCAAAAATGAGACAGTTTGGGAACAAAACGACTCGATTGTGCAGTTGTCTTAATTGCAGGTATGAGACGGCCTGTCCTCAGGCCGATTGATTGATCTCGCTCACATCTTCTTAAACAGCAGCGACGCGTTGTGCCCGCCGAAGCCGAAGCTGTTGCTCATCGCATAGGTGACTTTCAAATCGCGGGCCTTGTGGGGGACGTAATCGAGATCGCACTCGGTATCGGGATTGTCGAGATTGATGGTGGGCGGGACAAGATTGCGCTGGATAACCATCGCGGTGGCGACGGCTTCGACGCCGCCGCTGGCGCCGAGCAGGTGGCCGAGCTGGCTCTTGGTGGAGCTGATCGCGAGCTTGCGGGCGTAATCGCCGAAGGTGGACTTGATGGCGCGGGTCTCGGCCAGATCGCCTAACTGCGTGCTGGTGCCGTGGGCGTTGATGTAATTGATGGAGTCGCCATTGAGCTGTGCGTCGCGGAGAGCGTATTTCATCGCCATCGCAGCGCCGCGGCCGTCTTCGTGCGGGGCGGTGATGTGATGGGCATCGCCGGACATTCCATATCCGACCAGCTCACAGTAAATCTTCGCGCCGCGGGCTTTGGCGTGCTCGTATTCTTCGAGGATGACGATGCCGGCGCCTTCGCCCATGACGAAGCCGTCGCGATCAACATCCCAGGGGCGGCTGGCCTTCTCGGGGGCTTCGTTGCGGGTGCTGAGGGCACGGGCAGCGGCAAAGGAGGCCATACCGATCCGGCAGAGAGTGGCTTCGCTTCCGCCGGCGATCATGATGTCAGCCATATCGAACTGGATATAGCGTCCAGCGTCACCGATGGCATTGGAGCCGGTGGCACAAGCGGTGGCGACGGCAGTATTGGGGCCGGTGATTCCGAACTGGATGGAGACATTGCCGCTGGCGGCATTGACCATCAGGCGTGGGACGGTGAATGGGCTGACGCGGCTGACGCCGCGGGTGTCGAGAATATGATTTTGCTCTTCGAGGGTTTCGAGTCCGCCGATACCGCTGCCGATGATGACCCCACAACGGTCGGTCTGTTCCTTGGCGAAATCGACTCCAGAATCTCGGACGGCGTTAATGGAGGCAGCAAGACCAAATTGGCCAAAGCGGTCGAGGCGTTTGGCCTCGCGGACGTCGATACCATATTTGGTAATGTCAAAATTGGTGCATTCGCCGCCGAATTTAACGGGGAATTGACTGGTATCCCATCGGGTAACGGTCTTGATGCCGCTTTTGCCCGCGCAAAGGGCTTCCCAGTATTCGTCAACCACTTCCCCCAAAGAGGTAATGACGCCAAGCCCAGTGATGACAACACGACGACGCATAGGAGGGTTGTTAGTTGCTCGTTGTTAGTTGCTGGTTGCTAGTTGTTAGCCACCGACTAGCAACTAGCAACTAAAAACTACCAACTACTTGTTGCCTGAGTGTTCCTTGATGTAATCGATTGCCTGGCCGACGGTTTGGATTTTTTCCGCTTCTTCGTCGGGGATGGAAAGCTCGAATTCATCTTCGAATTCCATGACGAGTTCTACGGTATCCAGCGAGTCGGCGTTCAAGTCGTTAATAAAGTGTGTTTCGCGTGTAATCTCGCTCTTATCCACACCCATTTGCTCGCTGACGATTTCAATGACCTTCGTTTCGATGTCGTCCATAATCCACCTGAACCTGACTCTCTTTTCTCACCCCCCGAGCCACGCGGCTTGAGGGTTCGACAACTATAGCGGGGGGAGGGGGGTTTGCAATGCGTCAGTTGCCAGTTGTTAGTTGCCAGTTGCCAGTAAAGCGAATGCGGTCCTTTCGCTGGCAACTGGAAACTAACAACTGGCAACTATTCGATTTACATCGCCATCCCACCATCCACACAAATGACCTGGCCTGTGACGTACGCCGCCTCCGGCGATGCGAGGAATGCCACGCAGGCGGCGATGTCGGCTGCCTCACCGAAGCGTTTCAGCGGGATCATCTCGCGGGCGATGTCCTTCACCTGGTCGATCAGCACGTCTGTCATATCCGTTTTGATAAAGCCGGGGGCGACGACGTTGCACGTCACGCCCTTGGCGGCAAGTTCTTTGGCGATGCTTTTGCTCATGCCGATCATGCCGGACTTGCTGGCGGCGTAATTGACCTGGCCGCGGTTGCCCATCACGCCGGAGACAGAGCTGATGTTAATAATCCGGCCGCTTTTGGATCGCATGATCAATCGGCCCACGGCGCGGCAGGCGACGAAAGCGCTTTTTAAGTTGGTGTTGATGACGGTATCGAAATCCGCGTCTTCCATGCGAATGAACAGGCCGTCTTTTGTGATGCCGGCGTTGTTGACGAGCACATCGATTCGGCCGTGAGTTTCGCCGAGGTTTTCAATGCCGTCGTTGAGGGCTTTGCTGTCGGCGATGTCGCAGGCGAAGGATTCGGCCGAGCCGCCGGCGGCTTTGATCTCATCGACAACCGCATTGAGCTTGTCGGCGTTGCGGGCGATGGCGATGACATGCAGGCCGTCCTTGGCGAGACGTTGCACGATGGCCTGGCCAATGCCTCGGGAACCGCCGGTGACGATGGCTACGCGTTTTTCGGTCATCTGGTATCGCCTCAGTTTAGCACCCGCGGCCACGCGGGGTGATCGTCGCAACCTACCCCGCGTGGCCGCGGGGGCTAAACGTTAAGCGGGTTTTGAGATCGCGTCCACCGTTGACAGCGTTTCGATCGGCAGCTTGCGATTGATTTTCTTCACGAGCCCCGTCAATACCCGGCCCGGCGCGAGTTCAACCCATCGCGCATCACCCTGCGCCACGAGCGTCTGCATCGTCTGTTCCCATCGCACCGGCTTGATAATCTGATCCACCAGCAATCGCTTGATCGACGCGGCATCGGTATGCGGCTGAGCGGTCACGTTCGCATATACCGTCTTTTGCGGCGCTTTGAACTGAACTTTTTCCAACTC
>DATAPK010000400.1:0-6860 GCA_036265245.1 Tepidisphaeraceae bacterium
GAGATGTTTTTCGCAGTGAGTTGCTGCGAGTGCTTGAGGACCCAAAGCAGGAACTCAACTTAAAAAAGGACGTGCAGCTAATACTTGCGGCCAGTGATCATCTTGAAAGACTTGCAGAAGATCCTCCGCAGGATTTCTGGACGCGTATTAGCAATCAGCATCGGGTTTCCCATCCGCTTGGCCGGGTGTCCGAAGAGGATGCCGAGGCATTTCTAAAAGCGTTTTTCTGGTGGGAATGGTGGAAGCTTGTGCGGGACCAGGTCGGGACAAGAGACAAAAAGAACTCACTTGAAGGGCGCTGGATAGAGCAGCAAAACGTTGCGAATTCTTTGCTGGGTACTCTGGCGGCGTTCGGAACTAAAAGCGAGAAACGAGGATTGGCAGATGTTGTTGAGGAAGAGTTTGTCGATTCGTTGGCCCCCTTAGCAAATCGTGATGAGTTATCGATTCGTGGTCTGCGATCAATTGTCGCGCAGCTATTCTCGCGTGTTATTTGGGCGTGTCGCTATCAAACTAGCGAGAAAAAGAGGCAAGCTGAAGGCGAGGGATCAAAAGAAGAAAGTCCGTTCAACAAAGCGGTCGAACGGACTTCGCCCCAAATTCAATCAGATGACATCGAATCGCCCGAACGCGAAGTCCGACGATCGGTGAATCGGGCAATACAGGATGTGTTGGCAATCCTAAATGCCACGAGGGCAACGCCGCGCACCGCTGTTCCTACGGATTCAGCGACCGACAAGGAAAAACGCCGGAGCGGATCGGACCGAGCGTGACTTCCCAAATCACAACATCCATTGAGCCGCTGTTGCAGTTAAGTGGCATTAGCGTTGTATATACCGGAAGATCATTTCAACCCATTAAGGCTTTGGACGAAGTCTTCCTTACAATTCACTCCGCCAGCATTCTGGCCATCGTAGGCAGTTCCGGAAGTGGCAAGAGCACTCTTCTTCTCTCGATCCTCCAACTGCTGCCCGTTGGCTCGCTCTGTCAAGGAGAAGTGCTATTTCGCGGACAAGATCTGACGAAGCTAAGAGATAAAGAGCTGCGATCCGTCCGCGGACGTGAAATCTCGCTGGTTCCGCAGAATTCAGCGTCTGCTTTGCAGCCACTTTTGACGGTAGGCGCGCAGATGACTTGCATGTTTCGTCGTGTGTTGGGCATGACTTCGCGGCAAGCCCAAGATCACGCGATCAGATGGCTTAGTCGCGTAGGCGCAGCAGACCCGCAACGATGGCTCGCGCTTAGAGCCGGCGAATTGTCCGGGGGCATGCGCCGGCGTGCCCTCACCGCCACCGCACTCGCATGTGGGTCGCGTTTATTGCTTGCTGACGAACCGACCGATGGACTCGACCCTGACTGGCAAGCGCAGTTGATCAACACCCTTCATTGGGCTCGCAATACTCATGGGCGTGGGGCCGTCCTCGTGACGCACGATTTAAGCTTCGCTGCTCAAGTGGCCGATCGGATAGCCGTTTTGAATGCCGGACGCATTGTTGAAGAAGGCCCATGTCATGAGGTGCTAAACCATCCCAAGCACATCATTACGGCGGGTCTCGTGCGCGCGGCTTCGCTGGAGCAATGACGCGCTCGGAATGATGTGATAAGGTCATTTCGGATGAGTTCAGTTCCAATACTTTTCGACGTAGCGAGCTTGGTTAAGCGGTTCAGGGTTCCCGGTTCTCATACTGCGATGACCGTTGTCGATCACCTCGACTTCGCGATCGGTGAAGGGGAAGCGGTCGCTCTAACCGGTCCGTCGGGCTGCGGTAAGACGACCGCCGTGCTCTGCATGCTGAGGCTATTGGAGCCTGATGAAGGCTCTATCTGTTTTGATGGACAAGACCTGCGACGATTGAGCCCCAAGCCGCTGCGCCACATCCGAGCAAGTGTTCAGATTTTGTTTCAGGACGCATATGCGTCGCTAAACCCGCTCATGTCGCTTTCACAATTGGTGGAAGAACCTTTGCTAATCCACAAGTTGATGAATGGCGAAACCCGGCGTCGCGCAGTAATGGCAATGCTAGAACGAGTTGGGATCGAGTCTGCTGTTTTCAACCGACGGCCGTCAGAGGTGTCCATCGGGCAGTGTCAACGTGCTGCGCTCGCTCGAGCTTTGATTCTATCGCCTCGCTTGGTCGTGCTCGACGAGCCGACGGCTGCGCTAGACACGATATCGAGAAGGTTAGTTATTGATCTGCTGAGGGAACGTGCTCAAGAAGGCACGTCAGCGAGCCTTGTCGTTTCGCATGATCCCGAGGTCGTCCGAACACTCGCAAGTCGAATAGCCATAATGAACAATGGCCGCATCGCAAATTGGAAGTGAATCGTCTCGGACCGGCAATCGTGTTCGATCTGCCGTGGTTGCGCGCCAAGGGCAGTCGATCTCGGCGGTCTGCAAGCTGATCGGAATCACCGATCAACCGCAACACGACTTTGAAGGCAAAATCACCCACGACGGATCAGCCTGCGGCTTGACACTATCTGATTTTATTTCCTGGCCAGATAAGAGTTGATGTGAGAAAGGTGCAAGATATCTGCAATTAAGCGTGGATATTTTGCCTCTGGAAATATGGGTCTCTGATCAAGAATGTAAGCTAAATAGTGAGTTCGCCCGAGGGAATCGGTGTATTGATGCTGATTGTCGCCTTGTGATATTCCCGAAGCCCGTACATGTAGCCAGCGCGAATCTGTTGGAGGTAGGCCGTTGGGTCGCGGCGGCGCAACCCCTCGGCCTTGAACTGCGCGGTCGTGTAAACATCACTTGCAAAAAAGTGCTTGCAGTGCTACTGAGCCGAGCGATAATCACCGAGCCTTTAAGATGTTTCCCTAGATAGTCCGAACAGGTGCAGGAACTGGGCGAGGAAACAGTGGCAAAACTGTTAGTGTTCGATACGGAAACCGGGGGGATCGATCCCCAATTCCACAGTATTCTCTCGCTCGGCGCGGTCGTGTGGGAAGATGGGTCGATTTTAGATGAGATTGAAGTGCCGATTGCCGAGGCCAGCATTCTGGCTACTCCTGAAGCGCTCGCCGTGAACAAAATAAATCTGGACGAGCACAAGCGCATGGGGTGCGCGCCAGCCGACGCAATGATTCGCTTCCAGGCATTTCTTACCAAGAACTTTTCCGACTCGTCCGTCACCAATAAGATCTGCCTAGCCGCCCATAATGCTGATTTCGACATCGGTTTTCTGAAACGGTTCTATCGACTGGCGAACGTCGACTATGAAAGCGTCTTCTCGCATCGCGTGATTGATACTATCTCGATTATTCGATTTTTGAACCTCGCTAAAAAATTGACTTTGCGCGACGCGGGCTTGAGTGAAGCAATAAAATACTTTGGCATCGAAGTCGCCGAAGCGGATCGCCATACAGCCAAAGGCGACGCCAAGGCAACCGCCCAAGTGCTCACCAAGCTGATTAAAACGGTTTACCCAGACTTTGCAGGAAGTCAACGAGGCAAGACGCTGACTCATCCCCACTTTCCCCCTCGGCTTCTCCGGATGCATAAAATAGCCCGAGCCCGCTTGTTCCGGGCTCGGGTGTGATCACCCCGGCACAATCGAACTGGAGTCGATCATGTCTCGCAAGGATGCGATTACATGGGTGGTCAGCGTCTGCACTTTATCCCTTCGTCTGTCCCAGGCCAAAACCCTGGCTGGGTTGGTGTCAGCGGCCATGCGTGTCGAGCGGATTTCGCTGGCGAATATCGGCCGGGCGATGAACGGGAGGGTCAAACACCAGATCAAGCGTTGCTGGAGATTCTGCGCCAATGATCGCATCGAGACCGCCGACGCCATGCGTGGCGTGCTCAAACGTGTGCTGAAGAAACGCAAGAAGAAGCTCTTGATCAGCTTCGACTGGACCGACATCAAAAGCTTTCAAACGCTGATGGCGTCGGCGGTGTTCAAAGGCCGCTCGATTCCGATCGGCTGGGCCAGTTGTAAAAAGCATGTTTATGACGGACACCGCTCCCGCAATGCCTTTGAAGAATCCCTGCTGCTGGTGCTGCGTTCGATGATTCCTCCGCAGGTGAAGGTGATCCTGCTTGCCGATCGAGGATTCGGACGAACCGAACTGGCCCGCTTCTGCCAGAAGCATGGCTTCAGCTACGTCATCCGCATTCAGCCCAACGTTCACGTGAACTGCGCCAGCTACAAAGGCAAACTGCTGGACTATCCGGTGCACAAGGGAATCTGCAAGCTGCTCAAGAGCGTGGCCTACCGTTCCCACCACACGGTGACGCAGAACATCGTGATCCGATGGGTGGGGGATCTGCCGAAAAAACGCGATGAGTGCTGGTTCCTCATGACCGATCTGTCGGCTGGCGGCGCCCAGATCAGCAAGTTCTACAGCCAGCGGATGACCATCGAAGAACTGTTCCGCGATCACAAGAACAAACGCAACGGCTGGAGTTTGCGGGACACGACGATTACCCGGCCGGATCGACTGGATCGCCTGCTGCTGATCCTGGCGATCGCTTATCTGTTGTTGTGCGGGGTCGGATTGGTCGCACTGCAAACCCGCACACCCGGCCACTGGGCCAGCAGCACACGCAATGAGTGCAGCGTCTTCACGATCGGGAGGATCATGCTCAGTCGCATCAAAATAGGATTATCAGCAGCATTAGCCGCCTTAATCATTGCCACAGAGCAGGCAGTTCCAAAGTGGGGATGAGTCAGGGCAAGACGGCCGTGATCATTATCCATGGCGTCGGCGAGCAACGCGCGATGGGCACGGTAAACCGCTTCACGCGACTGCTTGCCGGCACGTTCGTGAGGAGCAAACCGGACAGCGAGAGCAAGCTATTTGATCTCCGCCGTCTCAGTACGCTGTCCAAGGACCCCAGTAACCCATACGACCCGCCGAAGGCCGAGGAAGCGAAAATAAAGGTTCACGGCTATCCACCAGACACCGTGTTTTATGAGCTCTATTGGGCCTTTCACTATCGCGACACCAAGCCGGCTATGGTCATTCGCTGGGCGCTCACTGTGCTGTTCAAACTCTTTAGCACCGGGCAGGCTCGTCATTTAGGACGAAAGGTAAGTTCTGTCGGTATGGCCTACCTCTTAGTGACGCTCGTGTTCGTAGCAAGCATATTCCTCGCCGCTCGCGGAGTATCGCAACTCCTGCATCCCAACCAGAATGTCTGGTTGGGTACCTTGCACTTGATCGCCGCGGTGTTGCTGCCCTGTTTTTTCGCTGCGTTTAAGCCATTCCTGGTTGGTTGGGCTGGCGATGCCGCCCGTTACTTCGGAAAGTCTCCCGATAACCCGATCGAGCGGCAGCAAATCCGCGAAGAAGGCATCGCACTACTTCGGCGTCTGCATGCACCCAACAAATATGGTAAGAGCGAATATGACAGCATAGTGGTGGTTGGTCATAGCCTCGGAAGCGTTATAGCGTATGACATCGTTCTGAACTATTGGAACGAGATCAATCGCGATATTGAAATCGCCGGCGACGACGAGTCTTTAAACAGTGCTCTTCACGCCATCGAGGCTCTCGTCGGCGACTTGGCGCCGGCCGACGATACTTCTTGGAACGCCCCGGCGACCGCTTCGATCGCCGAGGAATACCAGTGTCGACAAACTGAGTTTGTGAATCTTTTGCGCGCAAGTTCCCGAGTGAACGCGAAGGGGCGCAA
Organism: Tepidisphaeraceae bacterium; assembly: GCA_036265245.1. Classification (GTDB taxonomy): domain Bacteria; phylum Planctomycetota; class Phycisphaerae; order Tepidisphaerales; family Tepidisphaeraceae; genus DATAPK01. The sequence goes on from DATAPK010000400.1 coordinate 5,648, forward strand.
TGTAAGGCTGATCATTACCCACATCCTTCTCGCGTCGCAGCGAGTTGGGTGCCGAAAGTGATTAGATCCAGTTCATGCCAACCTCTCCAGAGGGTGAGCCAGCCCGGTTCGCCGTCTCCTTTGCGGCCGAGGAAGCCGCCGAGTTGGGCGACTTGGTGAGTGAACTGTCTCAGCGTGATCGTCTCGGCGGCGACGTTGAGCATCTTCGCCAAGGTTCGGACCGATTCGCCGGGGACCTGTTTGATCGCCGGCGCCTGCGGCATCAGGCGGGTGTCGTTCTTCAACTGCAGCAGACGCACCGCCAGCACGCACAGCATTCCGATTAACGGTTCCAGTCGATCGATGTGCTCCAGTTGACGGCTTTCCACCCCGCAGCCGCTCTTGAGACATTGGTGATATTGCTCCACCATCCAACGCAGCGTGTACCAGTCGCCCAGACGAACCGCATCCTCCAGGTTGTTCACCGGCTCATCGCTGAGCAGCATCCACTCGATCGGCTCGATCCCCTGTGGTGGATCGATCTCCCACACGCGAACCATCCAGCAGCACAACGGCTTGCCCGTGCGGGAGCGATTCCAGGGGGAGTAGATCGTCACCGCGTCGCCGCTGATCAGGCACCTGGCCCAGCGTCCGGGACGCCCGCCACGCGGGCCGATCCAGAGTGATTTGCCTCCCAGCATCGGCATCGATTCGGCGATCTGCCGCAGCGAGGTTCGGGGCCGATCCTCCGCTTTCACGGGCGTCCTCTCCGCAACATGCCCCGCCACCGCCGCACGCCCGGTCTGCGTCACTCGGATCAGGAAGGAGATGCCGGCATGTTGGCGGCAGCACGTGTACAACTCGAAGAGGTCGGCTTCACGATCCCCGACATGAATGAAGCGACTGGCCGGCGGCGCCGCCCCGATGCGCTTCACCGCTTCGATCCAGCGATCCGACTCACACCCCTGCTCGCGACGCTCCCTGGCCGTCCGACGCTTCTGACGCACCGGCTCGGTTCGCGCCCACAGTTTGTTCCACGCCAATCCCAAAATCCGCGCCTGCCCATCCTCAAGCGGCTCGATCGCCAGCACGTTATGCAGCAGCATCCCCAAGCCGCTGACCCAGCGTTCGCCGCTGCCGAATCGTCCCAAACCACGGCACCCCGGATGCGATGTGTAATCCAGCTCGGTGGTGTCCTGGATCAACAGCACCACCGGACATTCACCGGCCAACG
>DATAPK010000401.1:0-3124 GCA_036265245.1 Tepidisphaeraceae bacterium
CGCATCGACCCAGATTGGATCGCCCGATTGCCAATATCCCGCGCCGTTGACGTCACGATAGGCGAGCTGTCCTTGAACGCCCTTGATTTCGTTCGGATCGACGAGCAGAACCTTGCTCAAATCGAATGGATGGTCGGCATCGATGGTCGATGGATCTTGAGAAGATAGCAATCCTGAACTCCCCGCCGTTCCATCCTGCACTCCCGCGCCGGCGATGATTTGATCGCCAGTGTGATACGTTGAGGTCCCGAACCAAACCGCTTCACCGGGGTCGAATTGCTGATTTTCGTTCGTGTCGTGGTAGTAGACGGCTTTGTGATCGTATGGGTCGGAGGCGGAGAATAGACCTTGAACCTGTCCGTCAATGATTGTCATGTCATGAGGATCCAGCCATCCCTGCGCCGATTGCGGCAGGCCAACAATCTGTACCATGCTGCGCACTGCCGGCGTCAGCGAGTTGTAGAAATAGTCCTGCCATTCCGGGGGTATGTATTGATTGCTCGCGGTGTCCTCAACAGTCGCAGGAGCGGCGGCAACAACAGCTACCGTCGCCGAGGGGGACTGGTTTCCCGCGGCATCCACCGCGGCAACGGAAAACGTATAGGTAATTCCCGGCGTGGTGGAACCTGTTGTGTAGGTCAGGAGATTGTTACTTGAGCCGGTGAAGCTGCCAACATTTGTGCCCGAAGCGTTGGTTTCAACAACGCTGATCGCGTAGTCCGTCACCCCGACATCATCCGATGCCGGGGACCAGGTCAGGGTGATTCCGCTGCTGCTGTTTGCCGTGACGAGCAGATCCGTCGGCGTGGAGGGCCGAACATTGTCATCGGACGAAGTAGTGACCGACGTGACGGCCGGCGGGGATGAGTTTCCGTTCGCGTCAAACGCGACGATGGAATATTGGTAGCTCGTCGATGGCGCCAGATTGGTGTCGTCAAATACATCGCTTGAGGTTGAACCCACGACAACGCCATCACGCAAAACCTCGTAGGCGACCGCATTTGCCGAAAGCTCCCAGGATAGTTGTGCGGAGTAGGCGGATGAACTCGTGGCGGTCGGATCGCCGGGAGAGGGAGGCGGCGGCGCGTCGGCGGCATCGAGAGCCGCAGTGGTCACGGACAGTGGACCAACGGGTGACTGGGCATTTGTGGGGCCATTGGCAACCACGTCGTACGTGTAATTTGTGCCTGCGGCAAGGCCGGTATCCTGAAACGCCGTGCCGATGGACGTACCTACCTCAACCCCGTTTCGTAGAATCTCGTAGGATGATGGCGGCGACCCGCCGGCCGGGGCCAGCCAGGTTAGGAGAACGCTGGTGTCTGAGATCGCGGGTGTCGCGATTTGTGTTGGGGCAGATGGAACGGTCCAGGCGCTGGCGACATTGGTGAATTGGGATGGCCCGTAGTCGGGTTGGATCGCGCGTATTTCGTAGTAGTAATGCGTATTGGCGGCGAGCGTCACGTCCATATCGGAATGACTTACCGCAGCGCCGGCGATTACGAATGTTGGATCAGTTGGGAACTCAACGCCATCCGTTGACCGGTACACGTCGATCTCGGTTGGCAGGGTGGCATTCAACGTCCAGTTCAATTCAATGCCGGCGGTTGGGAGAGTCGTCGCAGTGAGGCTTTCGACCGCCGGGATAACATTGATCGGCTCGCTCAGCGCGCCGGGCCTTCCGAAAAACCCGCTGGCGGTCGTGTAGCTAATAACGGCCACGCTCAGCGCGTCGGCGTTGCTGAAATACGGAAGCGATGTGCCGGTGACGTAGTAAACACCGCCGCCGCCGGAGGTGACGGTTCCGGTGTAGGTATTGCCATCCCCCCAGTAGATGGTTGCCTGGTAGTCCGAGGCGTCGGTCGCCTGGGCGGAATTGTCGGTGAACTGCGCGACCACGGCGGTAAGGGCCTGGCCCTCGACCGGCGTGATCGTCTCGCCGAAGGCGTTGATGGTGCGGAGGAACGCGGCGTTGTCCGCGCTGATGTCGCCCTGGAAATCGTGGCGCAACCAGTTCAGGTCATCGTTGTTGGTCGAGCCGTTGTAGTCGAAGTCGCCGGTGGCCCAGGTTGAGCCGCTGGTGACCGGAAAATGCTGGCGGAAGATATTGAGCGTTGCGTTGGTGACGACGCCATTCAAAGCGATGTCGCCGTAGAGTGTTGTCTTGACCAGCACATCATCGGAATTGAGGGCGATGCCATCGAGGCTGCTGAATGGGGAATGCAGCGCGCTGTTCATGCCGAAGCCGATGGCAAATGGAAGGGAGGAACCCGCCGTCGCGGCGGCCTTGGAACTGGTCAAGCCATTGCCGGTCCATGCGGCGCCGGCAAACCCCTCGGCGGCAAGAGACTGAATCTGAGCAACGCCAGCGGCGGCCCCGTCCTCGAGGATCATGTCGTCGTCGCCAATGTCCAAAGTCGCGGTCGCGGTCGAGGAGGTGTCGATGTATAGGCCGGCGGCGTTCGTGATATCCAAAACGTTTGCGTTGCCGCCGTTAGAGCTTGTGCCAGAACTGATTGCAACTTTTGCGGAATTACTGATCGACAGCCCGGCGATTGTTTCCGGTGAGTTGAAAACGACGGTTGACGTGCCGCTGGCGTTCACCTGCCAGCTGCCGCCGGCCGAAGCGAGGTTTGCATCGATGGTGGCAGTTCCACCCGATATATTGATGGCGGGATTTCCCGACGAGCCAGTGACTGTCACCACCGCCCCGGTGCTTAAATGAACAAAACCGGGCACATCCGTTAAGAGCGTCCGCGATTCTAAGGTTTCCAGAATTGCTCGGCGCAGGAGATGCAATTTCGGAGCGCGCACGATCTTCCCGACACGAAGCCGAAGCGACGAATGTAACATGGAGTTTCCCGGTTTGCCCTATAGCCCGTCAGTTCCCCGCCCGCTACCCCGAAGATGCCGCACATCCCCCAGAGAAAGCGTGCCCGTCGGAACTGAGGGGTGGGATTTTACAAAGGTGGCACAATCATTACAAATATAAAGCGCGGTGCACCTCATTTAATCGGAATATATATAGACCGCTGTTTTGCAGCCGAACAAAACCGCGAGCAACAAGGAATTCGCTGTTAATTGCTACGAAACTATCGTCGTGTCGGGAACAGTGTTTTTGTCGGCA
>DATAPK010000402.1:0-7403 GCA_036265245.1 Tepidisphaeraceae bacterium
CAGCGCATTCACTGATACGCCCTCGACAACCAGATCAGTAATCCCACCCAAAGAAGAAACGACCCCACGACCAGCAAATAAACCGCCCGCCAGCTTTTCAGACCGGGAAAGCCCGTCGTCTCACTGTCGGCCGAATCATTCGCGGAATCGATTTGCATCATTTCCCAAGCGAAACAATATTCGCAAACAGCCGATACGCCCCCGGCACGCCCGCCGGCAACTGCCTGAACCAGCCCAGCGTCGTGTAAACAAAATATCCCTTGCCATATTTCGCCACGAGCAACCCGCCCTTCAGCGGCGCTTCGCCCGGATCGTTGCACTCAAGAATCGGCGTGAATTGCTCTCCCCATTTATCCGGATAATACGTCCCGCGCTCCTGCACCCACCCCTCAAAATCCGCCTGCGTGATTTTGTTAGGCGTGTTCAGCACCGGATGCTCCGGCGCCAAAAACGTCATCGCCGCCTTCTCATCCGTCACCCGCAAGCCCGATAGATGCAGTTCAAACGGCGCAATCTGCTTCACCTTCACTCCATCAGGCCGATTGTATTGCACGATCACATTCCCCCCGCCTTCAGCAAACGCAAACAGCGCCGGCATCCCATCCGCCAAATCCGTCCGCACATTCAGCGCCCGCACACCCACCACCACCGCGTCAAATTTCTTCAACTTCTCCGCATTAAGATCTGCGCTCGTCAGTTGCGTCACCGCATACCCCATCTGCTCCAACCCATCCGCCACGTTATCCCCCGCGCCCGGCAGATATCCCACCTCATGCCCGCGAATCGCGATATCCAAACTCACCGCATCACACTTCGCCACCGGCTGAAGCAATTGCACCGGGATATGCGGATAATCAATCTCGATTCGTTGCGTGTTGTATTTCGCCCCGTTGATCTCCGCGTTCGCCCCAATCTCCGCCGATGTCGCTTTCGCCGGCGATGTCACCGCAAACGAAATCTTCGCGTGATCCCCAACCTTCGCCAGACTGAACGACTGCGCCGCCGGCGAAACTTTCCACTCCCCCGGCGCATCCAGCGCCAATTTGCCGTTTGCGCCATCGCGATACGCCGTCACCTCCACATCAATCTGCTTCTCACTCCCCGGCGTAAACAACCTCACCTCCGACGCAAACTCCACCGTCACCGGCGGAATCACATCCAGCTTCCGCCGCCTCTCCCCGCTCGCCGCCATCGGCTCATCCCCAATCACCAGCTTCTGCCCACCCACCTCAAACACCTGCTCCACCGAAAACGCCGGCGGATTCTCAGGCCTGCCAATCAAATCCGCATCGCTCACCACATACGTCCCCGGCGGATGCTCCTCGCGCAACCAATATGGCTGACTCAACGCCGTATTCACCGGCAGCGCCTGCGTCACCTCTCGATTCGCCGCCGTATTCGGATGCAAATCAATCGCCTCGTTCACTTCTTTTGAAATCGTCGGATATCGAACTCCCACCCATTTCACCGGCACGCTGGAAGTCTCGCTCACCGTGTGCCGCAACTTCATCTCTTCGCCCGGCACCACTTCCGCGTTCGGAATCTCCGTCTCCACCGCCAGCCCCAAACAATCCTGAAGAATCCGATCCAACTGCAACCGCTTATCATTCACCAGCGGATCACTCGCCAGCGTCGAAAGATGTTTTCGTATCTCCAGAATCCCCGGCACACTCGCCGCCCGATCATCCGGATTGAATTTCTCAATCACATCATCAATCTGTTTCGTAATCTCCGCGCCGCCATCCACGCGCGCCCACGTCGTCTCCACCCCATCCAAAAGATCCTTGGTGGCCGGCGCGCCGTCGAGCAACTGAAACGCCTCCATCCTCGGCCCCCCCCCGCCCACTCCACCATTAAATCCCCCAAACCCCTGTGTCTTGTGCATCGACCGGCTGCGCGCCGCGATAGCCCAGAACGAAACCCCCAGCACCGGATCATTCCCGCCCACGTCGATGCGAATCACATTCCCCTCATTCCCCCCGCCGCCCCGTCCAAATCCCCCCGAATTCATAAAAATCCGCTTCGGCTGCCACACCGTCAGCTTGTCCAATTGTTCCGGAAATGCTTTCGGATCCCCCGCCAGCTTAAACGCCTCCAACCCCAGCACTGCCGACGCCGTATGATGTCCATGCGTATTCCCCGGCTGCGGTGGAAACCGCGTCACCATCACATCCGGCCTGAACTCCCGAATCACCCGCACGATATCACTCAGCACCGCCTGCCGATCCCAAATCCCCAGCGTCTCGCGATAATCTTTTGAAAATCCAAAATCGATCGCGCGACTAAAGAATTGTCTGCCCCCATCCAGATTTCTCGCCGCGAGTAATTCCTGCGTCCGAATCACCCCCAACTCTTCCCCAAACTCCGGCCCCAGCAAATTCTGCCCGCCATCGCCTCGCGTCAGCGACAAATACGCCGTGCGATACCCCCGCCCGCGCGCCAGATACGTAATCAACTGCGTATTCTCATCATCCGGATGCGCCGCGATATACAGCACGCTCCCCATCTCCCGAAACGCCTTCATCTCCTGCAAGATCGCCGCCGGCGCAGTCGTCGGCCCCGCCGCAAAAACCCTTCCCGCGCATCCACTCACCAGACAAATAAACATGATCCGAAACAAAACACTAGAGTACCTAGCGCGTAGCCGCGACGCCTGCGTCGCCTCTTTGCGCAAATGGGCGACGCAGGCGTCGCAGCTACAAGATCGACCAAACAATCTGGTGAAAACCGCTCTTACTCCCTCACCCGGCACACCCTCATTCGCGGAGATCGCGAAGTGGAAGGGCAACGGAGAGGGTTCGCGCAATTGGTCAACCAGTGGAAATGACTCAAATCTCAAAGGAAACTCCCATTCGCAACCACAGAGAGTCACCCCCCGCGCCTCCTAAAAAGCCCGGCCCTTCAGGACCGGGGAATGGGAGACCCGTTAAAAATTATTTCCCGTCAGTCTTCTGAACCGTAAACGGAACCGAATACCCCGTCGTCTCCCACGACATCTTCAGTTCCCCCCCGCCCGATGCGCCCTTCCCTAGCCCAATCGTGAACTGATCCACCGCCTTATCCAGCGCATCCTTCTTCAAATCCACCCGGCCCACATCATTCGCCTCGTCATATACATTCTTGATATTCCGATCGACGCCCCACTGCCCGATCTGCTTGTTGATGACCAGCTTCGCCGACCCATCTTCATTCGGCAGCGTCCACAGGCTGTACGCCCCCGCCGGGATCGTCACATCGCCCATCACAATTGGCTTCTGCGTGATAAGCAGCGTCGCCTCATCCGCGCCCGTTCGCCAAATCTTCCCAAACGGCACCAGCCCGCCCCAGATCTTCCGATCCGTGCCGCTCTTCGGATCTTTCGTATAAGGCCGCCCATAAACCACCGTCACCCGATCGCCGTCGATCACCGTGCCAACGGTTTCATGCGGGCTAACCCGCTTCTGCTGCGCCATCGCGGGCGCCACGATCATCAAACTGATAAGAACCACAAGAAGTGTCCAAGCCGCTTTCATGCAAACCTCCTGCCGTGAATTGATTGACTGGACGATAGTATCGCAATAATCATTTGTCCAACGAGGAAAAGTTCCAGTGACCAACCAATTTTAATGACCACGCCGCTTGCGGCTTAGCGCTGCCCATCCTTAAAAATCCTCTAAGATGCCCTCCCGAAAGAAAACCTTGCGTCGCCCCAACCGCTCATCCCTCCTCGCCGCCGCCCCCGCGATCCTCATCATCGCCATTTGCAGCGCCCTCCCCCTTTGCTGGATGCTGATCACGTTGATCGACAACCCCGACGTCCGCGGCGAATTCTCCCTCAGCGCCTTCCGTTTGGGATTACTCGCAAGAACCCTCGGCTACAACGCCGCCGCCGCACTCATCGCAACCGCAATGGGCTTCCCCGCCGGCATCGTCCTTGGCCGCAGCCGGGGATGGATCGCCAGAATCCTCTGGATCCTCCTCCCCGCCGCCCTGTTTCTGCCCTCGCTGGCTTATGCGTATGGCTGGGCCCAACTGGTTCGGGTCATCGCGCCGAGCCTGGTTCGTTTCGGCATTACCTTCCGCCCCACCGGCCCCGCCGATGTCTTCCGCTGCATCTGGTCCCTCGCCGCTTGGTTGTGGGCGGTGCCCGCTGGATTGATCGGAGTGTCGCTTCGACAAATGGACACCGCCGTGCAACAGCAGGCTCTTCTCGACGGCGCACTCCGCCGCGTGACGTTCCGCCAACTGCTCGGCCCGATCATCGCCTCCATCGCCATCGTCACCCTGCTGGCCACCCAGGAATTCGCCGTCTATGAACCCACCGGCATCAGCGTGATGGCCACCGAAATCCGCATGGTCTTCGACACCGGCGCAATCAGCTCGCCCGACAATTCCATCACCGGCCCGGTCACCGGCGGCGGGATCAAATCCCCCGACCAGCCCGCCCGCGCCGCCGCCGCCGTCGCCACCGCCTTCCCCCTCCTCGCTTGCACCGTGCTCCTCGCCGCCCTCGCCGCCTGGGGTGCCCGCAGCGCCGGCGCCTCCGACGCCCTCACCACCGGCGACTGGCCTCCCATCCTCGACGCATCCCCCTGGACCGTCGCCCTCGCCCTCCTTCTCTTATTGCTCAACATCGGCGTCCCCGTCGCCTCCCTCATCGGCTCCCTCCACGTCCCCCTCTCGCCGACACAAATCTGGAACGAATTCAATCCCCAAATCCAGGGCGCGATGATCGTCGCCTGCGAAGCCGCGACCATCGCCATCATCGCCGCCCTTTCCGCCAGCGCCCGCTGGATCAAAGGCTCCCTCGCCCTCGCCGCCGCCGGCTTCCTCATCGGCGGCCAGCTCCTCGCCATCTCCCTCATCCGAATCTACAACCGCCCAGGGTTGGTCTGGGCCTACGACACCTCCGTCGTCACCGTGATCGCCTACCTCGGTCGCTTCGGCTGGCTCGCCATCGCCGCCGGCAAATCCACCTGGACCAATCCCTGGCAAGAACTCCGCGACGTCGCCTCCCTCGACGGCGCCGGCCCCCTCCGCACCGCCTTCTCCATCATCTTCCCCCTAGCCTGGCCCACCCTCCTCGCCGGCGGCCTCCTGGTCGGCGCCCTCTCCCTCACCGAAGTCCCCGCCACCGTTCTCCTCATGCCCCAAAACCCACAAGTCCTCACCCCCCTGCTCATGACCTGGGTTCACACCCTGCGCTACGACCCGATGATCGAAGCCTCCCTATTAATGATGTCCGCCGTCCTCATCCCCTCCATCATCGCAGTCATTCTCGTCGGTTTCGGATTACGCATCGTCCGCCGCTTGCGGTTTAGCAGTTCCGCATAGCAGTCGGGAGATAGAGATTCAGAAGTCAGGATTCAGAAGTCAGTAGAATTGTGTGCGTTGCTCTTTTGGAGAGAAATGAGATTATTATGGGTATTCTGCTATGGGAACGTCATTCGTAACTGCCGACGGTGAGCATGGCTTTGGGATGCGTGACGGCATCCTGGAACTTTGGCTGCGCCTTCTATCGCTGCATATCCCAGAGCCTGCAGATGCCGATTCCGACACGGTTCATCAAGTGTCACGCCAGATCCGCGACAAGTGGCTCCTTGCCTCCAAAGGTTACTTCAACGGTTGCGTCCCATGCGGCTTGGAGAACGCAGTGGCAACTCCCGAAGGACGCACCGTCGTGCGTTGCACGATTGATTCACTGCGCGCGGCGCTGCTAAAAATGCCTCCCACGCTCGACATGAATGTCCTGAACCTCTTGGGATTCTCCCTCCGCGGCCTGATTTGGACAAGTGACCTTGAGACTCGCCGTCTGATCGAGACCGCAGATGCATTCTTGGAATTGCTGGACGGCAAAGTGATTGATACGGCAAGCAGTACGGCGCGAATGCCCGGCTCGCGGTAGCGAGATAACGGCAATACATTATACCTCGTATTGTTTCCACGCGAATCGAATCCCCATCTGGCAACGAGTAGAGCCCTCCTGAATACCGACTTCTGAATCCTGACTTCTCCTCCTATACTTCTCCCCATGTCCAATCTCCTCGGAATCGACATCGGAACCAGCGGCACGAAGACCCTCATCTGCGATGAAGACGGCGCCGTCCTCGCCACCGCGATGGCCGAGCACGCCATCAGTTCGCCCAAGCCCGGCTGGTCGGAACAGCACCCCGAAGACTGGTGGCAAGCCACCTGCGCCGCCACCAAAGCCGTCCTGAAAAAAGCGAAGGTCAAACCCGCCGACATTTCCGCCATCGGCCTCTCCGGCCAAATGCACGGCAGCGTCTTCCTCGGCGACGGAACCAAAGCCCTCCGCCCCGCATTGCTTTGGAACGACCAGCGCACCGCCGCCGAGTGCGCTGAGATCGAATCCAAAGCCGGCGGCCGCGCACAGCTCATCGACCTCGTCGCCAACCCCGCCCTCACCGGCTTCACCGCCCCAAAAATTCTCTGGGTGCGCAAAAATGAACCGAAAGTCTACGCCAAGACCAAACACATCCTCCTCCCCAAGGATTACATCCGCCTACGTCTCACCGGCGAATACGCCACCGAAGTCTCCGACGCCAGCGGCACGCTGTTGCTCGATGTCGTCAATCGCGCGTGGTCAGACAAACTTCTTGGGTTGTTGGAAATCGATAAATCCTTCATGCCGCGTCTCCACGAATCGCAAGAAGTGACCGGAACACTCAATCGTCAGGCCGCCAAAGAAATGGGTTTGCGAGAAGGAATTCCCGTCGTCGGCGGCGCAGGAGATCAAGCCGCCGGCGCAGTCGGCAACGGCATCGTCCGCGCCGGCATCGTCAGCGCAACTTTGGGAACCTCCGGCGTCGTCTTCGCCCACTCCGATTCCCCCACGCGCGATCCCCTCGGCCGCGTCCACACCATGTGCCACGCCGTCCCCGGCAAGTGGTGCGTTTTCGGCTGCATGCTCAGTGCCGGCGGCAGCTTCCAATGGTTCCGCAACCAACTCGCCGAAAATGAAATCCACGCGGCCAAAAGACGTAAGATCGATCCCTACGAATTACTGATCGCCGAAGCCCAAAAGAGCGACCCCGGCGCAGAGGGTTTGTTTTTCCTCCCCTATCTCACCGGCGAGCGCTGCCCGCACCCCGACCCCAACGCCCGCGGCGGATGGATCGGCCTCACCGCCCGCACCCGCCGCCGCGACATGATCCGCTCGCTCCTCGAAGGCGTCACCTTCGGCATGCGCGATGCCCTCCAGATCATGCACGAAATGAACCTCCCCATCTCCGAAGTCCGCGCCTCCGGCGGCGGCGCCCGCTCCGATTTCTGGCGACACCTCCAGGCCGACATCTACAACCGCCCCATCGTCACCACCAACGCCGAGGAAGGCCCCGCGTATGGCGTCGCGCTGCTTGCGGGTGTTGGCACCGGCGTCTGGAGCAGCGTCGAGGAAGCCTGTC
>DATAPK010000403.1:0-2573 GCA_036265245.1 Tepidisphaeraceae bacterium
CATGCTTATCTCGAGCAAGGCCGTTTCCGCCAAACCGATTTCGATTTTGCCATTTCACTGGCCCACATTTTAGAAATCGCCCTGGTCCGCGCCCGCCATCAATCCACGCTGGAAACCGATTATCATCGGCTCATCGAAAAATCTTCCATCTTCGGCGAGCTCATCGGCGATTGCGCCGGCATGCACGAGTTGAAATCCAAAATCGGTCGCCTCGCCAAGGCCAGCGGCGCTGTCCTCCTGCGCGGCGAAAGCGGCTCCGGCAAGGAACTCGTCGCCCGCGCCATCCACAAAGCCAGTCCCCGCGCCGATCGCCCCATGCTTTGCGTCAACTGCGCGGCGATTCCTGCCGAACTGATGGAAAGTCAACTGTTCGGTCACAAAGCCGGTGCGTTCACCAGCGCCGACCGCGATCACACCGGTTTTTTCCAACAGGCCGACAGCGGCACGCTGTTCCTCGACGAAGTCGGCGAGATGACCATGGAAGGCCAGGCCAAGCTGCTGCGAATCTTGGAAGGACACCCCTTCTTGCCCGTCGGCAGCTCCCAGGAAGTCACCGCCGATGTGCGCGTCATCGCCGCCACCAATCAAGATTTGCAAACCTACGTCCGCCAGAAAAAATTCCGCGAAGATTTATATTATCGCCTCAGCGTTTTTGAACTGGTCGTCCCGCCGCTGCGCGAGCGCGGCAGCGACATCGCTCTGCTGGTGAATTACTTCCTCGACCATTTCCGCCGCCAGCATGGCCGTCCGCATTTGGAATTCTCCCCCGAAGCCCGCCAAAAACTGTTGGCCTACAACTGGCCCGGCAACGTCCGCCAGCTTCGCAACGTCATCGACAGCGCCGTCGTCCTCGCCGGCGACAACCGCATCGAAGCCAGCGACCTCGGCCTGCACGACATGAGCGGCTCCCCCGAAATGGAAACTCTCGCCCTCGACTACTGGGAACGCCGCCTCATCGGCGAATCTCTCAAACGCACTAATGGCAACGTCCCCGAAGCCGCCAAACTCCTCGGCATCGGCCGCGCCACTCTCTATCGCAAAATCGAAGAGTACGGCATCAACCGCTAGTGGGCGGCGTGTGTTCTAAGCGGGCCGTTTCTTATTCTTAAGATTGACTCGGGACGACAAGGCACCGTTTGAACTTTTTATCAGCGCTGTTGTGGATAAATATATATTGACAACCGATAAGCTCTAAGATGGAAATATGAAAATTTATAGGACCCGCCTATGAAAAGAAGCTCAACTATATTTCTTCAACTAGTCATTGTGCTCATCGGCATCGGCGCTCTTGCCGTTATGCTTTAGGAACCCCACATCGAGGGCAGGAATGCACATGCCACACTCTTTGAGATTTACTTCAAAGATCCTTTTCTGGCGTATGCGTATATCGCGTCCATCCCGTTTTTCGTGGCGCTCTATCAGGCGTTCAAGGTGTTGGGATATGCCGGACAAAACAAGGTGTTCTCGCAAGCGGCCGTGAAAGCGTTGCGGACGATAAAGTTTTGCGCGATATCCATCATTGGTTTTGTTGCGGTATCAGTGATCTTCATCATGTTTGGCGACAAAGATGACAGGCCAGCTGGGGTTTTCATGCGCATCCTCATCACCTTCGGTTCAATCGTGATTGCCACAGCGGCGGCGATGTTTGAACGGGTTTTGCAAAATGCCGTGGATATGAAATCTGGAAACGGTCGTTGAAGAAGAACGCAGAAGTCGAACCAATCCAAAAGATCGTAACAGCCGGGTGCCATGCCCACGACTCGGCGTGGACATGATTTCGCAAGCGCATTCCCCAATTCCGCTCTGGAATCCGGCCGGGTGCCTGGGGTCGAGTCCGCCGCGGACGAACCCCCAGGATCCGCCATATATATAGTCCGACTTTGGTCGGCGCTGTAACTTGGCTACTTGGTGCAGTCCCCGCCTGATGAACCTAATCCGCAGTTAAAAAGTCTTGTCAATGAATCCATACAGAAACTGGTCCATCGCTGGAGTCGCGGCCGTTTGCTTCGTCACGGGAATCGCGCTCTCCCATCGGATTGAGCCCGGCGTCAGTGTCCAAAAAGTAACGCTCGCCGACGATACGCCAGCGCTGAAGTTTATTCCCACAGGCCCGGCTCGCATCCCGTGGCCCTGCTTGCCCATGGATTCGGGGGTTCCAAGGAAACGCTCTTTCGTTTCGGAGAAGCACTCACGGCGGCCGGATTTATTTGCTATAGCGTTGACCAACCGGGGCATGGAGCGTCGACACGGGCATTCACTTTCATGGAAGTCGTGCATACGTTGGAGGCAGTTGCCCGCGAGGTCGGGCCGGTAGATGTTTTCGTGGGCCATTCAATGGGTGGCTTTACGGGTGGCCAGGCAGTGCGGGAAGGGGGGATGAAACCAGGGCTATTCATTGCGGTTGGTTCTTTGCCGGTCCTGGGGGACCAGGCCCCGCCCATAATTTATCTGGCGGGCCGTTTCGAAGAATTCTTTTCGCCAGAGATGTTGAAGACGCGAGCGGATGCACGCTTTGTGATTTCTCCCTGGTGCGATCACGTATTTGAAATGTGGGATTCTCTGCTGGTGAATTC
>DATAPK010000404.1:0-6580 GCA_036265245.1 Tepidisphaeraceae bacterium
ATCCCCGCGGCGGTTGACGAGATAATTCCTCCAGTCCCGTTCCATGCGCCGCCCGCATACCCTTGCTTCAACTGATTCTGAATTGTCGCAATTGGGCTTGGCCCGGCGGTGGGGTAATCAAGAAGCAACGAGTTGTTCGTCAGATCAAATCGGCCTGTCCACGCATCGGTGACTCCTCCGAGCGTAAGCCCGGCCATGATGCTCGTTCCCGCCGCGCTGTTGCTGCTGCCGCCCTGGGCGATTTTGGCGGTCCCTGTGTTTACAAGCAGCGTTCCCGCGCCGCCGCCAACGTTCATATTCAAGCTGGCGAACTGCACTGTGCCCCCGCCGCTTGTCGAAATCTCACGCCCCGATGCCGTCGCTACCACCGGGCCGGTGATGTTCAACGTGCTGGTCCCCTGAACATTGATGAACAGGAAATTGTTCAACTGCACCGGCGTGCCGATCGTGTGATTGCCAGATGTAACGACGATCTGCGGAGCGCCGCCGGCGCTTTGGAATGTAATCGTGCTGCCCGAGAGTGTGTAGCTGTTCGCACCGCTGAACGTCATCGAGCCAACCATCTTGGCGCCCTCGACGTTCACCGAATACGAACCCGATGCCACCGTCCCGAAGTTGGCGGTCGCATCAATCCCGTTGGGGATCAGTCCGCTCCAGTTGAGGCTTGTACCCCAATTGTTATTCGGTCCGCCGCCCACCCAACTCGACGGGCCTGCAAGCGCCACCTGCAAATCAATCGACGTGTTGGCCGTATTGTCCACCAGACCCAGCGTGAAGCCGCCCACCGAAGTGCTGGCCAGTGAAATCCGGCTCAGTGCAGAAATCGAGGCTGCGTTCATATCGAACACCGATCCCGAATAATCCAGAATCGGAAACACGCCTGTTGTCGCGCCGGCCAGTGCACTGACATTAATGCTCAGAGTGCCGGTGCCGTTGGCGAAATATAAACCATCTGTAAAGGTGCCGTTCCCTGTATCCGTTACGTTGAGCCGGTCCGCGCTGCCGCCGCCAATGTCAATATTCAACGTAACACTTCCACTGCCATGCGGCGCCGGGCTTCCCAGCGCCAGACGATCGATCGTCAACGTTCCGACCCCGCCGTCGCCAGGAGCGATGGCCGAACCGTTCCACATCGCGACCTTGCCGTTCTGTACTCCGGCGGTATTCGGCTGCTGAATATCATCGCGAAGGCTCACCGTGCCCGTCCCACCAAGCGAGGCGCCAGCGGTCACGGTGTAGTCCCCTCCACCGGTATGCTGTCCGTTGACCACCAATCGTCCCGCAATGATGTTCGTTGCTCCGCCGTATGTATTGTTTCCGCTCAACGTAACCGTGCCGTTGCCGAGCTTATTCAACGATCCGCTGCCAGAGACATTCCCGCTCAATACCAGGCTGCTGACCATCGCATTGATCGTTGTGTTTTGTTTCAGCACAACCGGCGCGGAAATGGTGTGAACGGCCGAGAAGGTGCTATCTCCCAGAATATTGATCTCGGCATGACCGGTCGTATCCGAAGTAAGATCCGGTGGGCTCGGTGGTGGCGGCGGGAGATTCGGATCCGCCGGAAACGAATCGCTCATGGTCAAGGTGCCGCCACCAATCGTATAAGCGGTGGGGCTCGCGATATTCACCACGCCGGCAGTTCGCCCCGCGGCGTCTATCGTCACGTTTTGCGCCGATGCAACTGATCCAAAATTCGCAATCGCCTTATCCGCATTCGGCACATTACCGGCAAAACCCGCATCCCACGTAATCGTCCCGCCGTTCCCAAGGAACGTCGAAGACAACGCCGCCGTGCCAACCTGGAAACCGTTTAATACTGTGGCAGTCTGAAGCGTGCCGCCTTCGTTCACATTGATGTTCGACCACTCGTAAAACGTCGCATTTCCATTGTTATCTGCAGTGACATGGAACGTGCTGGAAAACTGGTACGGCGAAGTAACAAATCCAAAATGCCCGGTGCCGTCGGTGGCCCCGGTGAAGTCTGCTCCAGCCGGTCCAAAAACGCGCGGGCCAATTTGGGTTCCATCCAGCGGTTGTGGCGGATTCGCGAATTTTCCCTGGACTTCGATTTGCTCCGATCCAACCCCATAATCGTACAGAACCGGGTTGACTTCGCCGAACAATTGTTGACCCGTATCACTGGGATCGATTGCGAACCCCGTAAATGTGTAGGTCGTGTTCTTATTAAGCCCGGAGAGGGAAATAATCAGTGGGCTCCCGCCACTTTGCAGGTTTGTATTCCGAGGCACAAATATGAGATCTCGATACATGTCCGCATAATTGGTCGAGCCGCCTCCTGCGCCTCTATCTCGACTGTTTAACCCAGTTCCAGTAGTCGTTCCCGCTGTCAGGCTAACCGTGATAGCGCCTGATGTAACCGCTCCTGTTGTAAAGCTCTTGGTCACCCCAAGTACCGGCGTCGAAGGGTTGAAGGGAAGAAAGTTAGTCCCATCGCCACCCACGCTGGTGCGGCCGCCCCATGGCGTCCAGACAAACCCGTTTACGGGCTGATTGGTCGTTCCATCCCAACCCAGATTGGGAGAGAGATTATTGCCGGACTGCGCATCGCCGCCGTTCAGATCGACCGACAAAAATTGAGCGCCGGCCGGGTGAGACAGCCAGCAGGATGTTGCGGCGATCGCCGCCAATAAAGCCTGGTTACGCCGAGTCTTCCTCGCGAAAGTCATGGGTTCTCCTCCAAATGCCATACAGTGGGGCAGAAGTGTTTGCCTGACGGGGCCCGCTCCGCCAGAAATGGGCCTTTTTTCCAATCCGCAGTTTACCACACGTTTTACATCGAAATCGCAAAGTACCTCTTAGGTAAACGTTTACTTAAATTAGCGTGTTAACCCCACCTGTCAAGAAAAATCGCCGCATTCAAAGAAATCACCAACCCGCCAACCGGGTTAGTTTCCCCACCTCAACCGCATGTGTGTGGTGCAAAACAACTTCCACCTCCAGGCTATGGTCACCTTAATATAAATGCCCGCCAACGCCTTCGGCACGTCCGATAAAATCGCCAGACATCCCCATGATTAATGGTCAGCGCACCCGCACTCGAGTGATTGCACTTCTGCCTTCCTCATCCAATGCTAGAATTTCATGCGGCCCGGGGGTTGGTATCCATTCCACCGAGTTGCCGCTGCCAATCGATTGGCCATCTACAAACCACCACGGCACGCGACCGCCGACACCTTGCGCGATCGGATTGGAGCGAAGCTCAATTGAATGGTGTGAAGATTTTTCGTCATCACTGACAAGCAATTCACTTCCATTGGCCGGCGAGACAATCGTGAGCGAGGGGTTGGACGCCACGGATGTGTGAGGGGTGGATGATTCGTTTGTTTTCAAGGCTGGCCAGGGCGAATCGATGGGATCAATGGCGGCGATGATCGCGAGGGCCACGGGCGCGGCGGCATCGGCGCCGACGAGCGCGGCGGATCTTCGGCCTGACGCGTTTCCAAGCCAGACCACCACTGTGCGATTTTGTGTTACTGCGGCGCACCAGGCGTCGCGGTGGCCGCTGCTGGTGCCGGTTTTCCAGGCGGCGTTGCTGCGCGCGGCTTCGGGGCAGATTGCGGCGGTGCGGTCGGGGGATGCGATGGCGGCGAGTGTGGCGTAACAACTGGCGGGCAGAAGGATTGGCGTGGTTTCATGGCGCGGGGGCGAGGTGGAAATTGGGAGGAAAGTGATTGGCCGATGCTGGCCGGCGCGGGCGAGGGTGGCGTAGGCTTCGGCGAGTTCGAGGGGGGTGGCTTCGGCGCCGCCGATGGCGAGCGGCAGGCCGAAACGATCGGGCGTGCGCGCAAGTGTTTTCAGGCCCAAAGCTTCCATCACGTTAATGGCGCGGGGGATGCCGACGCGGGATAAGAGGGAGATAGCGGGGATATTTCGGCTTTCAGCGAGGGCCGCGGGGGGATTGAGGGGGCCTCGGAAGGCTCGGTCATAGTTTGCAGGTTCATATCCCGGCCATGCCGCGGGAGCATCATCGAGTACGCTCTCTGGTGTAACCAGACCCGCATCAAACGCGGCGGCGTAGATGAAGGGCTTTAGCGTCGATCCGGTTGATCGGGATGCGCGGGTGAGATCGACGTTTTTTGCATCGGCGCTGAGACTGACGGCGGCGAGAAGCTGGGCGGTTTGGGTGTCGAGTATCACCACCGCCGCGGCGCTTACGCCGGACGCCGCCAATTGGTGTAGGCGGTCATTTGTGATGCGCGCGGCCTGCTTTTGTATGCCCAAATCAATCGTTGTCTGGGTGGTTTGTCCGCGATGAAGTTCGGCGATGGAGATTGCGGCTGGCAGCACGCCGATGGATGAAGAATCGGATTGCTGCGGGAGAGGATTCCATTTGGCGTCGATGGTTTCGGCGAGGGCTTGGTCGTGACGCTGAGATGAAATCATTTTTAGCGTCAGCATTCGATCGAGCACATGATCGCGGCGGATTTTGGCGAGGTCGGGGAAGCGATCGGGCCTGAGTCGATTCGGCGCCTGCGGCAGGCCGGCGAGGAGGGCGCACTGGGCGAGGCTCAGGTTGTTGCAGGGTTTGTTGAAGTATCGCCAGCTTTCCGCGCCGGCGCCGACGAGATTTACGCCGAAGGGGGCGCGGTTGAGGTATTCGATGAGGATGGTTTTTTTGCCAGAGCGTCGTTCGATCTGCTCGGCGCGGATGGCCTGGTCGAACTTCCAAAAAAATGTGCGCGGACGAGGATCGCGCAGGCGGGCGAGTTGCATCGTCAGCGTGCTGCCGCCGCGACGGATGGAGAGATGCGCGATGTCGTTGACGGCGGCGGCGAAGATGGATCGCCAATCGACACCGGCGTGGTTTTTAAAGCGGGAATCTTCGACGGCGATGATGGCGTTGATCAGGTCGGGATTGATTTGATCGGCTTGAAGGGGCATGCGCCATTGGCCGTCGAAGGCGGCGGAGGCGAAGAGAGGCTCGCCAGTGCGATCGAGGACGAGGGTTGAGGCGGGAGGAGAGGTTGAGGATTCACTGGCGTAGGGCAGCCATGCTACCGCGGCGCGGAAGGCGGCGACGGGTGAAACGAGCAAGATGATCGCGACAAAACTAATTCGCCGCCATCGAGTTGAGGAGAGATATCGCATTACTCCTGCCCCGTGTTGGCGATCGGTAATTCCTGGTTGCCGATGACGGTGAAGGTGCCGGCGCCGGAGAGGCTGTTGGTGCTGAGGTCGTACATGCACTCGGCGCGAGTGGGGGGTAATGCGAAGGTGCCGGGGGTGATGGCGCGGGCGGTGTAGGTGTATTTGGCAGTGTAGTTGTTTGGGCCGGGGGAGAGGTCGCCGATGACGATCATGCGGTCGTCGCGCATGTCGACGCGGGCGATTTGGAAGATTGGGGTGTCGCTGGGAGTTTGGACGGTGGTTTCTTTGGCGGTTGTTTCGAGGCGGGGGTTTTCGATTTCCAGGCCGGCGGGGAGGAGATCTTCGATGACGATATTTTCGAGAGAGGCGGCGGATTCGAGGGATAGTTCGACCTGGACGAGATCGCCGCTGTGGACAGTGTTGTGGTTGATGGGTTTGCCTTGCTCGTTGAGAAATTTTCGGCGGATTTTCAGGCCGCTGTCGGTGTCGGCGGGGGCGGTGGTGGGGACGCCGGTGGCGAGCCAGGAGACGTAGGCTTTGGCGTTGGTGGGGCCGGTGATTTGGAGTTGGAGTTTTGTGCGGTCTGCTTGCCACTGAAGTGGCAAGCCCGGGGGTGGGGTGGGGGAGAGATTTGAATCAGGGTTGATTGCCGGGGGTTGGGTGGTTGGGGCGTTCCATTCGAGGATTTTTCCGGCGTCGGCTGACGCTAGTTGTAGATCGCCCGTGCGGAGTTGGGCGCTGTCATATGGTGTGGCGGTTTTTTGTTGGCGGAGGTATTGGCCGAGGGCCATGACGGCGAAGGCGGTGTCCTGGGTGCTGCGCCATTGGCCGGATTTTCCGGCGTCGGCGAGTTGTTGGGCGAGGGCGGGGAGATCGGCGCGGTCGGGATCGATGGTGAGGAGGGTGCTGAGGATGATGGCGCGCTCGCGCACGCCGGAGGCGAGGTTGCCGGTAAGCTGGCGCGAAGTCTTCATGGGTGGAAGCGTGGTGGGGATTAAATTGGCGGCGCGGTCGCGGCGGCCGGTGGCGACCCAGGCGGCGGCGAGATGGAATCGCGCCTCCGGGCAATCGGCTTTGGGCTTGCTGAGAATATCGCCGAGCCGATCCATCGCGGCTCGGTCGGGTTTGCCGGCGAGGGCCAGGACATAAGTTGCGTAGGCCTGCGTTTCCAATTCGCCGGGTTCATCGCTGCTGTGGTTGAGCAGGGCGCGGACGTAGCTGAGGAGATGCGTGCGAAAATCTTCGGGGATGGGATGTCCGGCGGCTTGGGCAGCGACGATGAAATGAGCGACATAGACGCTGGCCCAGGGCCAGGGCTTGCGTTCGCCGGGCCACATGGAGATGCCGCCGTCGGCGGTTTGCATGCCGAGCAGATGGACGACGCCGGCGCGGATTTTTTCATCGACGCGTTCTTTGGTGAAAACGCCGGGCGCTATTTGCTGGCCGATGTCGTTGAGATAGACGAGGG
>DATAPK010000405.1:0-2644 GCA_036265245.1 Tepidisphaeraceae bacterium
TGTATCAGAATTTTCGACAGTACATTTTGCACTTTTTGCACCTGATTACCCTGTAAAAATGTCCGCGACAGAGTGCCGCATGGTTTTTAACGCTCGATTTTTCAGCAGTTTATAATCTCAATTCAGAGAGAAACATCTTTGCTGGTTAGGCAATTTGGCCAATCTCTAACGAATTGTGTTAGCGGTGATTTTCGCTCTGCCTGCCGTGCATAAATGTGCTATACTTCGCCGCCACGACCCTTCTAGTTAGATTTACGAGGGAGCTTTAGCGATGTCGAAGAAAGTGCGTAGTTCGTTCGTCCAACCCCTGCTTGAAGACCTTGAACCGCGGCAATTACTGACCGCCGCGCCGACGGCGGGCTTCAGCGCGACGACGTTTTATTTCAACGATATCAAAACCGGCGTATCCGGCGGCACGGGGGCATCGCCTTCGCAATCGCTGGTCATCAAAAACACCGGCACAGCCGCTTTGACGATCCCCGCCGGCGGGATCACGCTGGGCGGAACCAACGCAGGGCAATTCAGCATCTCCAGCAAAGCCGCGGCAACCATCGCGGCGGGTGCGACCAAGACATTCACCCTGGCTTACACCGCAAACACCATCGGCATTCAAACCGCGACGTTGACGATCAAAACGAACGACACAAAACACACCAGCACGACGATCAACCTGCGCGGCCTGGGCACGGCGGGCACCGGCGGGGCGCTTGAGCCTTCGCTTCAGCAGGTTTTGAATCTCTTCCAGATTCCAGACAAAGTCGGCGAAAGCACCACGAGCGATAATTTTGTCATCCCACCCTCCAAGCCCAATGATGAAGTGAATTTGCAGCGCTTGATGAAAGCCGGCACCGGGCCGGTCACGCTCAATCTTCTTGCGACATTCGTCAATTTCAAAACACCGGCGGTGGAATTCGGCCGATACACGCCGGGCAATCCAAGTTCGACCACGCAGCTTTTCAGCGTGCCGAGTCAGAACGATGCACAGTCGGTGCATCCGACAATCAGCGGCACAACGAGTTTTGATCCGGGCACCAGTGAGTTTGGCCTTTACGCCAGCTTCCCCGCGTTCAACTTCCGCGATTCTTATTCTGAAGACAATCTCAATACCTGGGAAACCAAGGTCGCGAATCAGAAAAAGATTCGCTTCTACACGCTGAAGGATTCAACCGGCAAGGTGGTTCCCAACGCGTATATCTTCGCCGCGGAAGATTGGAACGTCTCCTACGATTTCAACGATGTCGTCGGCATCATTCGCAACGTAAAGTTATCGACCGCTCCTGCTCCGGTGCCAGGCGGCGGCGGGACTGGCGGCGGCGGCACGAGCACGCCCGGCTCGATCGGCAACATCGCCAACCTGCTGGTGACCAATCTTGACGGCCTGCCGAGCAACGATCGCCTGGTCTTCAACCGCATAAGCAATCCCGATCCGATTCGGCCTAACGTCACCCACAATATCTCGACGCTTCAAATCAAAAACACCGGCAGCTCGACGATGACGATTGCGTCGATCACCCTGGACGACAGCGTCGATTTCAAAATCACCGCGGGCGGCGGGTCGAACGTCACGCTCGCCCCGGGCGCAACCCGCAATATCACCGTGCAGTTCGTCGGCGCCGGCACGGGCTCGTCAATTCTCAAGACATTCGGAAGCAATCTGAAGATCACTTCCGGCGGAAAGACCGACAGCGTTGTGCTGGCGGCAATCTGGCAGGATTTCTCTGAGCAAACTCCCGAGAACCCCGGCCATCGATACGATGAACCATCGCTCACGCAGATCGTCAATACGACGCTCGGTTACAAAACAGATCTCGCCGACTCCGGCCAGTCGAAGTCCAACGCGCTGCTCGTGGAACTCGGCACGCACGGCAATCGCTCGCCCATCGGCAGCGAAGTGTTTTCAAATTATTGGCAGACCGCGAACAGCTCGCAGCCGGTGAAAGTGCGGCAGCTTGCTGCGTGGCATCGGCAGAATAATTTTGATGCGCAGAACAAGCCCCTCACCGCCGCTGCGACGATCAGCTTTTTTTACAAGGGTTCGCCCGGCAGCTTGAACAAGCTCTTTCAACACAACATCAACGAAGGACAATCCCTTTTGCCGCATATTTCCGGCTCAACCACCGCGCCGGCGCAAGCGGGCTTCTCGCCCACCAGTGGCAAGGCGTTTGGCTTCAAGGTAGACAGCCGTTTCACCGACGATTCTCTGAATGTCCAGGATTTTGACCCCAAGACGAATAAGCCATTCCCCAATACCGGGCACGCGTTCCGCTTCTATCCGCTGGTCGATGAAAACGGAAAAGTCGTGCCGAATACCTACATCATGGCTCTGGATTACACCGGCCTGAGTTACAGCAACTACGATTATCAGGACAACATTTACCTGGTGACCAACATCAAACCTGCCAGCACGACCACCACGATGGCGCTGGCCGCGGCACCCGCCGCGACAACGAGCGGGAGTGTTTTCAGCTCGACATCGGTGAAAGATAATTCGGGCAACGTCCTGAATGACAACAGCCCGACCGTGCTGTAACGCTGTTTGGCCGCTTGTGGTTTAGCGCTGCGCATCCAATCTATTCCCACGAGATGAATGCGCTAAACCGCAAGCGGTATGTCACGTAATCGATCTGCCCCCATCCAACCGAAT